>NZ_SSNL01000008.1 GCF_007004735.1 Salinigranum halophilum | reverse complement strand
CCCATCCCGAACACGGAAGTTAAGCTCGCCTGCGTGTCGGCAAGTACTGGGGTGGGCGACCCCCTGGGAACACCGATTCGCCGCCTCCACTCATACTCGTCCTTCACTCGTCTCGAGCCAGTGGCTCAGGGTTCGATGGCCCCTCACGGGCGCGGTGTTCGTGGGGGGTTTCGTCTTTCGAAGCTTCCACCCCCGGCGTCCTGCGCGCGAGCGGTCGTTCACCGCTCGTTCGGCGAGAACCCCGGAATCAAGCGTTACAGACGCGCTCTCCCCCACTCAAACGGCGTAAATCCGGCTAAAACGTAGCAGAATCGCCTCGAATCGGGGTTGAGCGAGAGCTCCATTCAAGATATCGTGACTGTTTGGTGAGACCGAGATGCACCGAACGCTCACAGCAGTCCTCGTCGCGACGTTGTTGGTGATGACCGCTCTCTCACCCGCAGCCGTCAGCGCACAGGAGACCGAGACGACGGACCTCACAGTATCGCTCACTCAGCACCCGGCAACGGGCAACGCCACGGTGACCGTCGCCACCGACGGCACACCCGTCGAGGGTGCACCGGTGAACGTCACGACCGACGTGACCTACACGGGCGAGAGCTCGTACACGACCGACGCGAACGGAACCTTCGAACTCCCGAACCCCGACCAGCCGGTCGAGGTCGACGTCGAGGCGACGGTCGACGGCACCACCACGACGGAGACGTTCAAGCTCGTTCCCGTCGAGGATTCGATCGACGTGCACATCACCCAGAACGACGACGGGACGGTCGTCATCGAGACCACCCAGTACGGTGACGCGCTCGCCGGGGCCGAGGTCGACGTGAGTTCGACCGCCTCCTACGTGGGCAACGACTCGTACACGACCGACGCGAACGGCAGCGTCACCCTCCCCGAACCGGCCGAAGCGACCGAAGTCACTACCATCGTGACGTCCGGCGACCTCGAGGCGATTCAGACGGCGACCATCGAGCCCATCGCTGAGTTCGAGGTCGACGTCGCATCGAACGACGACGGGGCGGCGACGGTGACCGTGACGCGTGACGCCGCAATCGTCGAGAACGCGACAGTGAACGTGACTTCGGACACCCCCTATGCGGGTAACGGCTCGTACACGACCGACACGAACGGCACTGTTTCGCTTCCGGAACCGGCGGAGACGGTGAACGTCACCGTCGCCGCGACCGAGGGGGACGATGAAGCGACCACCGATGTTCGACTGTCGCCCGTCGACACCGGTCTCGCCGTCGAACTCCGCCAGAACAGCGACGGGACTGCGACCGTCACCGTCACCGATGACGGCTCGACCGTCGAGAACGCGACGGTGACCGTCACCTCAGACGCCCCTTACGACGGGAACGGCACCGACAGCACGAACGCCGAGGGGACCGTCGGCCTCCCGGCCCCCGACCAGAACGTCACGGTAACCGTAACGGCGACGAACGGTAGCGAGGACGTCACGACGACGGCCGACCTCGAAGTCGTCGAGAACGGCGGCTACGAGAACTTCGGCCAGTGGGTCTCGGCGTACGTCCAGCAACTGAAAGACGAGGGATACTTCGGCAAGGAGTTCGGTCGGGAGGTCTCCGACTTCGCGACGGAGAACAGCCCCGGCTCGGACAACAGACCCGAACACGCGGGCCCGCCGGAACGCGAGGAAGACGACAGTGACGTCGACGACGAAGACGCGAGCGAAAAAGGGCAGCGGCGCGGGCCCCCTGCGCACGTGAACACCGCCGAAGAGGAGACCGACGACGGCGAGGAGACCGACGACGAGAGCACGAACGAGACCGACACGGACTGTGAGGTCGACGCCGACCGGTGTGACGGCGGAGACGACGAGGAAGGTGAAGGTGAAGATGAAGACGACGCTGACGACGCACCGGGTAACAGCGGAAACAACGGGAACCGCGGTGGCAACGGCAACGGTAACGGTAACGGCCCCAAGCGATAGCTGACCGACGTCGACGCGGATTCACTCTTTCTCTCTCCGTCCCGACGCCGAGGGCGCGCTAGGTTGCGGCGTCGCGCGGGCCCGTCGCGTCAGTCCTCAGCGTCCAGAGACTCGACGGTCGCATCGGCCGCCACACCATCGAGGTAGGCGTCCCGATACCACCGGTCGAGTCGGTCGCGAACCGTCGCGACCCGGTGTTCGAGGTCATCGCCTGTGGCTGTGACCGACAGTGTGAGCGTGAACCGGTCCTCGAACGCGATGTGCGACTCTCGGCCATCGACGTGGTACCGCTCCGTGACGTCGGCGCGGAACTCGTCTCTCGCGCCGCCGTGCGGGTCGACACGTAGCGTCTGTGACAGCCAGTTCGAGTCGCCAGCGAGCGTCGGATCCTCGCGGACCGCGACGAACACGTACGCGTCACCTTCGACGCCGAAGAGCGTCGGTGTCGTCGTCTCCACCGTCGACTGCCCGGACGACACCACCTCTGCGGGGCGGTCTGCGTTCGCGGTCATCGGTCGTCGTCCGACGTGGGCCGAGTCGTCGTCTCCCCGTCACCAGCCGGGAACTGGCCGGGTACACGCTCTCCGTCCCCGTCGAGGGCGTCCGCGTCCCGGTGCCGACGAACCCACCGTTCGAGCACCGCTTCCAGAGAGCGCACCTTCGGCGGTGATTCGAGACCGGGTGCCGGGACGGTGACGGTCGCGGCGTCCCCGCGCGGCGAGCGCCGGCCCGTCTCGTCGCCGACTCGCCGAGTGAGACGGAGCACGAGCTCGTCGGCCGCACCGTCGCTCGGGTCGACTCGGACGGAACGGTTCGTCGGGGCCACCTCCGCGGTCGGCTCGCTCACTACGGTGAAGACGTACTCGTCCTCGACGCGTGCGGCGGCCGACAGCGACGAAGCTCGTCCGTGGTCGGTGTCGTGCGAGCGTAGACTGAACGTCGTGTCTGGGGTCATAGTCGAAAATTGAACGAGACCGCGTCGCCCAGCGACCGCGTCGGAACAGGAGCTCATGGGCACAGCACTGAGGCGCGTGGGTGTGTCGGGATGCCGGGTCGACGCGACCTCTACGTCCAGCGACGGCTGGGGAGGGAAAGGAACTTCTGACCGGTCTCTCTAGAAGGTGGCGTCCGACGAGCCACCCGGCTCAGTCGTCCGTCGCGGCCCCGTACCCACCGGGGTCGGAGGTCACAACCGATGTGACGAGTGGGGTCACCTCGTTCGTCAGCCGGTTCCGGACGGCCTGTCCGTCGCGTGTCCGCTCGACGACTCCGGCCTCTTCGAGCCGCTCGAGGTGATACGAGACCGTCGCAGTCGTGCGGTCGACGCCGTCGGCGAGGTCGCCGACAGTGGCCGTTCCCTCACGCCCGAGGTGTTCGACGAGCGCACCGGCCGTCGTCCCCTCGTCGACGGCGACCAGCGCCCGCTCCGCCGCGCCCGCCTCCGTCGTGACGTAGCGTCGCCGTCCGTCGACCGCGGTCGGAGACACGAGGTCCGCGTCTTCGAGAACCCGCAGGTGGTACCGGAGCGTCGACCGCGGCGTATCGAGGCGGTCTGTGAGCGCCGTCGGATACGTCCCCGGCGACTGCGCAACCGCCTCGTAGAGTTCGGCCCGGAGCGGATGCGAGAGCGGGTCGGTCTCGTCGAGTCGACTGTACCCGGCCAGTACGACCAGTCCTGACGGTCCCCGGAGCGTGTCACCGACCTCTCGGGCGAACTGGTCGTCCTCGAGGCTGCCGTCCAGACTGAGCGAGAGGCTCAGGCCGTCGCCGCCGTTCGCGGCAGGGGCGGGCGTCGCGGTCGGCACTGCTGTCGGCGTCGTCGCGTGTCTCGTGCGGTCGATACCCGGGTTCAGTTCGGTCGCCGCCGTCGGGCCGGCGTTGACGGCCTGGTCGGCGGACGGGACGTCGTCCCCGTTCGGTTCGGTAGCGTCGACCGTCTCGAACGCGACGCCGCCGCTCAGGCTCGCCAGGAGGACGAGTACGACGGCACACACGGCGATGACACTGGAGCGAATACGGTGACGTGACATGGGTTGGGAGGGTCGCACAGGTCGGCGAGGCGACGGGCGCGGTCGACTTCTCGTTCGCTCGTTGAAAAAACCTCGGCTACCGTCGGTTGTCGGTGACTTTCCCGGTCTCCGACGAGTCTTCGGGGTCGACGAGCGTGGCCTCGGGGACACCCGCACGGCCCGCGACCCGCGCGGGTGACACGTCGAACCAGCGGAGGGCGAGGCGAGCCCCGCGTCTGATTGCCGGCCGCAGTGAGCCGTCGCCCGGCGACCACGGGTCGGGGGCGGAGGGGGTCGCTGGGGTGGCCGTCGACGGGGGTGTACACGTCGGTGAGTCGCTCGCGTCGTCGAGGAAGGGGACGACCGCTACCGACACCATCGCGGCCGGGAGGACTCCCTCGACACCGCCGCTCGCGTCCGTCCGTTCCTCTGTCGACGACGCCGTCGCGGCCGACTCGGCCGGGGTGCGGTAGGCGTCGAGTGTCCCCGCGAGCGCGAAGTACCGACGGGCGTCGACGTCGTCGACCAGCGCCCGTTCGAGCGCGCTCCGCTGGACGTGACCGATCCACTCACCGTCCGCCGCCATCGGTCGCCCCCTCCCTGGTACCCGGTGCCGACAGCGTGTGGTCGACGACTGTGCCGTCGGGCAACAGGGTGACGGTACCGAGCGTGACCGTCTCGCCCGTCGTGGCCGACACGGCGATTTCGCGGAGCGTCGACTCCTGCTCGAGGTGGTCCCAGACGACACGCTCGACGAGCCGCTGGAACGCCTCGGGGTCGGTCCACCCGGAGCCGATCGAGGAGGGAACGTGGACGACGAACTGGAACTCCTCGTCGGTGACGTGGATACCGACGCCGAACGTGTCGGCCTCGTCCGCATCGGCAGCCTGCCGCGTGGCCCCGGAGTCGGTCTCCCCGTCGTGATCCGGGTCGGCGTCGCTCATGTCACACCGTCCGGACGCGCGCGGCAAATACCTCGCGGTCGTCGGCTCCACCGCCCGTGCTCACACACCGCCGCCACTCGGACGCGTCCACACTATGCGTGCCAGGAGACGACGTGGCACTGCCGGTCCGGATAGCGGCGTTTTTGCCCACCGACGGGCGAGCGTGACACAATGAGCTATCGCATCGGTCTCGTCGGCAAGCCCTCGGTGGGCAAGTCGACGTTCTTCAACGCAGCGACGATGAACGACGTCCCGGAGGGAGCGTACCCGTTCACGACCATCGACCCCTCGATCGGCGAGGCGTACATCCGCGTCCCCTGTGCGGCCCCGGAGTTCGAGGAGACGTGTACGCCGTCGGTCGGCTTCTGCGACGACGGGACCCGGTTCGTCCCGGTGAAGCTCATCGACGTCGCGGGGCTCATCCCCGGCGCACACGAGGGGAAGGGCCTCGGCAATCAGTTCCTCACCGACCTCAACGAGGCCGACGTGCTGGTGCACGTCGTCGACTTCTCCGGCGAGACGGACATCGAGGGCGAACCCACCGAGGGTCACGACCCGCGCGAGGACATCGCCTTCCTCGAGGAGGAACTCGACCAGTGGTATCTCGACATCCTCGAGAAGGGGCTCGAACGCTACCGCTCGGGCTACCACGGCACCGAGGGCGACGTCGAGGTGGACCTCGCGACGCAGATGGACGCCTTCCGCACCTCCGAGGAGGAGATCAAACAGGTCATCCTCGCGCTCGGGCTCGACCTCGACCCCGACAGCTGGAGCGCGGACGACAAGCTCGAAATCGCCCGCGAGCTCCGAACCAGAACGAAGCCGATGGTCGTCGTCGCGAACAAGATGGACACTCCCGCTGCCCAGGAGAACTACGCCGACATCACGTCCGACCCCGCGTACGACCACCTCACCATCGTCCCGGCGTCCGCGCACGCCGAGAAGGCGCTGAAAGAGGGTGCGGAGGCGGGCGTCGTCGACTATCAGGCCGGCGAGGACGGCTTCTCCGTCGAGGGCGACCTCTCTGACGACCAGCTGAAGGGGCTCGAGCGGATCCGTGGGTTCGTCTCCGAGTACGGCGGAACCGGCGTCCAGCAGGCGCTCGAGACCGCGCTGTTCGACGAACTCGGTGCGCTCGCGGTCTTTCCCGGCAGCGCGAACGGCCGAGCGGACACCCAGGGCGTCTTCCGTGACTGCTTCATCCTCCCGGAGGGGGCGACGACGGAGGACTTCGCGTACCACATCCACTCGGACATCGGCGACGGCCTCTTACACGGTATCGACTGCCGCTCGGGGCGACAGATCGGCGGCGACCACGAACTCGACCACCGCGACGTGGTCGAACTCGTCACGACCAGCTGAGTGGGGGCTCGATTCTCACGGGGTCGGAAGCGGAGCCAGCTATTTGTGAACTCGTCGGGACGCTTCGAACGGTGAGTCTCATGTACGACACGCTACTCGTCCCGACCGACGGGAGCCCAGGTTCCGAACGTGCCGTCGAGCACGCCGTCGAGTTGGCGGAGACCTACGATGCGACGCTCCACGCACTGTACGTCGTCGACGACAGTCAGGTTCCCGTCGCGGGCGCGGAGGCGCTGGACGACGACCTGTCCGCGCGGGGGAAGGAGGCCATCGACGTCGTCCGCACACGGGCGGCCGAGAGCGACGTCGCGTTCGTGAGTGCGCTCCGTCGAGGCGACCCTACCCAGGAGATACTCGGCTATCGTGACGAAATCGGTGCCGATATGATAATCATGGGAACGCACGGCCGGACGGGCCTCGAACGCCACCTGCTCGGGAGCGTCACGGAACAGGTCGTCCGGTCCTCTCCGGTCCCCGTCGTCACCGTCGGACTCCGGACCCCGACCGACGCGGTCCCGTCCGAGGAGTCGGCGCGAACGGTCGCCCGTGAGGCGCTGGTCGAGCGGTACGGCGAGGAGGCGGTCGCCCTCGACGAGGGGGCGTACAACGAGCGCCACGCGTGGGTGTTCGAGGGGAACGTCGAGGACAGACACGCCACCGTCTACGTCGACCGGTCGACGGGTGAGCCCCGTATCGTCACCGCGCCCGAGGACTGAGACGGTCAGCCCTGGCCGTCGACGGCCTCGACGGCAGCGAGCAGGTCCGAGAGCGCCTGGGTCGCGCTCCGTGTCTTCACCTCGCCGCGGTCTCCGTCGAAGACGTACCGGTCGGCTCGAGTGTACGACTCGCCGCTCCTCCACGGGGCGGCGTAGGCGACGCCGACGTAGACGAGGCCGACCGGTTTCTCCGCGGTCCCGCCCGTCGGGCCCGCGATGCCCGTCGTCGAGACACCCCAGGTCGTGCTCGCGGTGTCGCGCACCCCCTGTGCCATCTCGCGCGCGACGGCCGCGGACACCGCGCCGTGGGCGTCGAGCGACTCGCGCGACACCGCGAGCGCGTCGAGTTTCGCGTCGTTCGAGTAGGTGACAGCCCCGCGTTCGAGGTAGTCACTCGACCCGGGAATGTCGGTCAGTCGAGCGCAGACGAGACCGCCAGTGAGCGACTCGGCGACGGCGACGGTGTGGCCGCGCTCGCGAAGCGCCTCGCCGACGCGGGCCTCGACGGCGTCAGCTTCGTCGTCTCGTTCGGACATACGCTCTGGCGGACCCGCGAGAACATGAATCCCCGCGCTGTGCTCTCAGTCGATGTGGATGGCCGGCTTGTCGGGGCGGGCCTTGCGAGCGAGGTCGTCGTCGGGGTCGTCCGTCGCCCGCCGCACCACGACGTCGGCACCGAACTCCTCCTCGAAGAGCCAGGTAGCCTGTTCGAACAGCGCCTGCTCGGTCTCGGGATCGAGCGCCGGTTCGAGCCCCGGCTTCTGCTCGGCGACGTCGGCGGCGAACTCCGCGGCCGCCTCTCCTCGGGCCTTGACCTCGCTGTCCGCCATCACCGTCCCGACGACCGCCGCGTCGGGGTCGGCGTCGCGGGCAATCTCGTACGCGCGGTACTTCCACGGCTGGGCGACCACGAGTTCGATTCGCTCGGGGGCGTCGATTCCGACGACGTCGGTGATGCCGCGAACGTCTTCGAGCGTCTTGCGGACGAGTTCCCGCTCGATGCGGTAGTCGGGGACGTCCTGGAGCGGTTCGGGCCAGCGCGCCTCCGCGACGAGGCCGTCCTCGCCGAGCATACTCCACAGCTCCTCCCCGAGGAAGGGCGTGATGGGTGCGATGACGCGCGTCAGTGCCCGCAGTCCCCGTTCGTAGGGGTACTTGTACGGCGTGTCGTACGCCTGGTAGCGGCGGAGGAGGCGGACCACCCCGTGAATCTCGCTCACGACGCGGTGGAACCGGAACCGGTCGTAATCGGCGGTGATGGCCGCGATGGTCCGGTCGAGTTCGCGTTCGAGGTAGGTGTCGTGCGGCGCGTGTTCGTCACGGGCGGCCACCTCGTCGCTCTCGGTGTACGACCGGACGAGCCCGTACACCTGCTGTTGGAGGTCGTACGACGTCGAGACCTTCTTCGCGGTCCACTCGAAGTCCTGTCTCGGGTGCGCTGCCGAGAGCACGAACAGCCGCGTCGTCTCCGCGCCGTACTCGTGGGGGGCGATGGCGTTCCCCTTCGACTTCGACATCTTCTCGCCGTCGTAGAGGACCGTCCCTTGGTTGACGAGTCGGTCGATGGGTTCGCGGACGTCGAGGAGCCCGAGGTCACAGAGCGCCCGGGTAAAAAAGCGGATGTAGAGGAGGTGGAGCACGGCGTGTTCGTCGCCGCCGACGTAGACGTCGATGGGGAGGAGGTCGTTCGCCCGGTCGGTGTCGAACGGGGCCGTCTCTAGCTGTGGTGAGAGAAAGCGGAGGAAGTACCACGAGGAGTCGACGAAGGTGTCCATCGTGTCCGTCTCGCGTCGTGCCGGCTGGCCGCAGTCGGGACACGCCGTCCGGACGAACTCGTCACTCGCGTCGAGCGGGTTACCCGTCGTCTGGACGAACGCGGGGAGTTCGACGGGCAGGTCCTCGTCGGGCACGAGGACGTGTCCACAGTCGTCACAGTGGACGACGGGGATGGGCGTCCCCCAGTAGCGCTGTCGCGAGATGAGCCAGTCGCGGAGGCGGTAGGTGACGTGCGCTTCCACCCCGTCCGCGTCGAGGAGTCGCTCGCGGGCGGCCGCGCTCGCGAGGCCGTCGTACTCGCCGCTCCCGGTGAGCATCCCGTCCGCGGTGAAGGGCTCGTCGGGGAGGTTCGCCCCCGACCCGTCGACGGGTTCGACGACCTGCTCGACGGGGAGGTCGTGCGTCCGTGCGAAGGCGTGGTCACGCTCGTTGTGGGCCGGGACGCCCATCACCGCGCCCGTGCCGACGTCGTCGAGGACGTAGGCGGCGACGTAGACGGGGAGGGACTCACCGGTGAGCGGGTGTGTCGCTCGCACGCCCGTGTCGAGACCCGACGTGCGCTCGCCGTCCGGCCCGTTGCGGACCATGTCGACGTACTGTGCGACGGTCTCGTCCTCGGTGGCGAGTTCCCGAGCGAGGTCGTGTCCCGGGGCGAGCGCGACGAACGTCCCGCCGTAGACGGTGTCGAGGCGCGTCGTGAACACGTCGACGGTGGCGTCGCGTCCGTCGACGTCGAACGTCACCGTCGCGCCCTCGCGGCGGCCGATCCAGTTGCGCTGTATCTCGCGGACGCCCTCCGACCAGCCGCCGAGGTCGTCCAGGCCCTCGTGAAGCTCGTCGGCGTAGTCGGTGATTCGGAAGAACCACTGGTCGAGGTCGCGCTGGCTCACCGGCGTCTCACACCGCCAGCAGACCTCGACGGACTCCGCGTCCTCGGTGTCGACGTCAGCGTCAGCGTCATCGTCGGCGCCCCCGGAATCGACCGCCTTCGTCGCCACCTGTGCGTCGGCGAGCACCGTCTCGCAGTCCGGGCACCAGTTGACCGTCGCGGCCTCGTAGTCGACCAGGCCCGCCTCGTAAAAGCGCGTGAACAGCCACTGGTTCCACCGGTAGTAGTCGGGGTCGCAGGTCGTCACCTCCCGCGACCAGTCGTAGCCGAACCCCATCGTCTCCATCTCCTCGCGCATCTGTGTGATACACGTCTCGGTCCACGACCGGGGGTCGGTGTCGCGGTCGTAGGCGGCGTTCTCGGCCGGGAGGCCGAAGGCGTCCCAGCCCATCGGGTGGAGCACGTCGTCGCCCTGCATCCGTCGGTAGCGGGCGTACGCGTCGGTGATGGTGTAGTTCCGGACGTGACCCATGTGGAGTTCGCCGGAGGTGTAGGGGAACATCCCCAGCACGTACGTCGGGTCCGACGCGTCGTCTGCGCGGTAGACCCCCTCGCGTTCCCACACCGACTGCCAGTACTCCTGCACCCGCCCGTGACTGTAGCCCTGAGACATGGTAGAACGTCTTGAACCTCCCTGCGGCGCGGAGGGATATGATTGTTCGGGCGGCCCCCCGAACTCCGCCGACAGATCAAAGCTCACTGCCCGTCTCGTCGAACTATGTCGGAGTGGCGTGATGCGGTTCGGCGTGAACTGGACCGGTTCCGACGTGAGACAGGGTCGTCGTCCGTCTCGCGGCAGGAACTCCTCGAACAGGCGCTCCCGCGATTCGAGCGACAGTTCCCCGGCGCGCAGACGCCGGGGCAGACGATGAGCCGTGTCCTGCAGGAACTCGGCAGACGCGACGAGATTACGCTTCACGGGGGCGGACTGTACGAGATACACACCCTTTCGTACGAACACGGCACGCCCGACGTCGAGGTCGAATCGGACGGCGAACCGTACCACGCCGAGACGTCCGACACCGTCGTCGGTGCGCGGTCGCTCCCGACGAGCTTCCGACGGACTACACTCGCACGGTTCGGCTGTCGCTGTCCCGTCTCCGGTGTCGACCACGAACGCCTGCTGGACGTCGCCCACGTCCTCTCGTGGAGTGAGCATCCGGACCACCGACTGGACCCGGGTAACGTACTCGTCCTCGACCGGACCCACCACGCCGCGTTCGACCGCGGCCTGTTCACCATCGACGCCGGGCTCACGCTCCGGACGAACCCCTCGCTCGAGACCGACAGTGCGGTCCTCGAACGAACCCTCGTCGAGGCGGACGGGTCGACCCTCACACTCCCCGACCCGGTCGTGCTGGACACCTCCTACCTCTCGGCGCGAAACGAACACCACGAGAACCTCGACTGGTTCCCGGCGTGAGTTACGGTGAGGTCGGCCCCGCGCCCGCGTCGTCGAGCACGTCCGGAAGGTCGTCCATGCGTTCGAGGACGTACGCCGGTCGCTCGACGCCACCCCGTGTCTCGGCGTCCCACTCGGTTTCCCCCGCGAACCACGCGGCGTGGAGTCCTGCCCGGTGGGCCCCGGCGACGTCGTACTCGACCGAATCGCCGACGTAGAGCGCCGCGCCCGGCTGCACGCCGAGGGTCCCGAGCGCCGCCTCGAACGGCTCCGGAAACGGCTTCCGCCGCGACAGGTCGCCCGCGTAGACGACGACGTCGAACGCCCCTTCGATGCCGAGCGCCTCGAGCTTGACCGCCTGCCGCGACGACGGCCCGTTCGTGAGCAGTCCGACGGGGCCGTGCTCGCGCGCCGCGTCGAGTGCCCGCTCTGCCCCCGGAACGAACGAGACGGCGCGGTAGTCGACAGTCGCGAGGAACCCCTCGGCGAGACGTCCCGCATCCACCGCCACCCCGTGCGTGGCGGCGACCCGCTCGAACCCGTCGGCGAGGTAGTCGGTCGGGTCGTGCGGCGGCGGGTCACCGTCGAGCGCCCCCCAGAGGTCCGACGGACTCCCGACCGGGTCGACGTCGGCCCACTCGAACGCGCCGAAATAAATCGTCTCCGCCGACTGGTCGCCGCGACAGAGCGTGTTGTCGAGGTCGAACAGGACGGCGTCGAAGACGGACACGCTCCGACTACGCAGGGAACGAACAAAAACGCACTCGCCCCGGGGGTGTGTGATGAACACTCACACCGACACAGTTCGGGCATACGACTACGTGGCTTGGCCACGAAGCGTCACACGTGATGGGGAGCACGGAACGGGGAGACGAGTCACCCGAGGGGAACCGAGCGCGGCGAATCTACGCGGTGTTGAGCGACGCTCGCTGCCGAACCATCCTGTCGACGCTCGACCGCGACGGGCCGATGCAACAAGCGCGGCTTGCGGCGGCGGTGGTGGCCGACGAGCGCGGCGTCTCGGTCGAGGCCGTCCCCGACAGTGACGCCGAACGCGTGCTGTGTGAACTGTACCACCTGCACCTGCCGAAACTCGACCGGGCCGGACTGATCGCGTGGGAAGACGAGACGGTCCGGACGCGCCTCTCCGAGCCCCGCCCGGTCGTCCCGGACGCACAGGCGTTCCTGGAAGCCGACCGAACCCGAGCGGCGCGTTGCTTTCGGCTGCTCGCCGTCGACGAACGGCGCGCGGCCCTCACCGTCCTCTCGCGGATAGACGGGCCGGTGGCGCTGTCGACGCTGGTGACGGCGGTGCAACACGCCGACGCCGTCGATACGAGTGGACGCGACCTCGACGCGCTCCGCCTCGCGTTCCACCACCTACACCTGCCGAAACTCGACCGGGCCGGACTCCTCCGGTACGACGCCGAGCGCAAGCGGGTCGAACCCGTCGCGGCAGGGGCGGTCGTCGACGACGTGGTCTGACTGGCCCCTCCCACCAGCCGTTCACGTGCGCTGCCACAGCGACATGACGGCCCCGCCGCCGCCGAGACTCATGCCGACCAGGCCGTACTCGAGGTCGTCGGCGACGAGCTGATACGCGAGCGACGTCGCGAGCATCCCACCCGACGCGCCGATGGGGTGGCCGAAGGCGACGGCACCGCCGCAGGGGTTCATCTTCTCGCGCGGGATGTCGAGTCGCTGTTGCACGTACGTCGACTGGGCGGCGAACGCCTCGTTCACCCAGAACGCGTCGACGTCGTCGACGGCGACACCGGTCGAATCGAGCAGGCGTTCCGTGACGTCGCCGACGGCCTCGTTGAACTCGTCTGGCGCACGGTAGACGAAGTCGTAGTCGACGAGGCGGGCCATCGGTTCGAGCCCTGCGTCCGCCGCCGCGTCGGCGTCCGCCAAGAGCACGATGCCCGCGCCGTCGGAGAGCTTCGAGGCGTTCGCGGGGGTGATGGTCCCGTCGGGACGGAACGCCGGTGCGAGCCGCGCGAGGTCCTCCATGGTCGAGTCGGGACGCGGCCCCTCGTCGCGGTCGACCACCTCACGTCCCGTGTCGACCGGGACGAGTTCGGCGTCGAAGCGTCCCTGGTCGATTGCCTCCGCGGCGCGTCGGTGACTCTCCAGCGCATAGGCGTCCTGTGCCTCGCGCGAGAGGTCGTACTCGTCGCCGAAGCGGTCGACGAGCCGTTCGGTTATCTCGCCCATGTGGATGTCGAGGTTCACGTCCCAGAGCGCGTCGAGCAGCATCGAGTCCTTCAGCGTGACGTCACCGTGCCGTCTCCCCTTCCTGAATCCGGGCAGCACCCACGGGGCGTTCGTCATCGACTCGAACCCGCCGGCGACGGCGAAGGAGGCCCGTCCCGCGGCGATGCGGTCGGCGGCGAGCGTGATGGCTCGTAGCCCCGACCCCGAGGCCTCGTTGACCGTCGTCGTCGGCGTCGACTCCGGGAGGCGTGACTCGACGACCACCTGTCTCCCGGGGACCTGTCCGATGCCGGCCTGGATGGCGTTGCCGAGACACACCCAGTCGACGACCGTCGGGTCGAGGCCGACGCGGTCGAGCAGACCGTCGAGGGCGACACGTCCGAGTTCGACGCTCTCGACGGCGGCGAGCGAGCCGAGGAGGGTTCCGTGTGGGGTCCGCGCGCCGTCGACGAGGACGATATCGCTCATACCACTCCCCTCGTCCACGACATTCATCAGTGTTTGTGCGGCTGCCGGTCTCCGTCTCGGCCGTCCGCACCTCCCGTGATGGCCGCTGGCCCGCGGGTTGCAGACCAACCGCGTTTGTCTCCCTCGTACGCCCGTGCTCGAACCGAGAGACGGATGGCTGAACCACCAGTCGGCACCGAAGCTTCTTCACCGTCGACCGGGAGCCGTGCGCATGGCCAGTGCCGCATCGCTCCCCGAACCACACGTCCTCGCGCATGCGAAGCGGCGGCTGTTCCCCGACGCCGACGAACCGGACACCTACTCGGTCGTCGACACGCAGTTCGCGGCCGACGAGTGGCTGCCGGGAACGCCGATTCCAGCCGACGTCCGCGCGCAGTTGGCCCCGTTCAACCACGTCCAACTGGGCGGGGGGTATCCGGACCTCGTCGGGGTGCGCCGACTCGAACCGGACCTCCTGGCCGTCGAGCGGTTCGGCGAGCACCCCCCGCTCGTCGCTGTCGAGGCGAAAGGACACACGGCGGACGGGTTCGTCGACGTCGAGCGAGGAATCGTCCAGGCGTACGACCGGCTTCACGAGGCCAACGCGGCGTACCTCGCGGCACCGACCTCGGCGCTCTCCCAGTCGGCGCGCACACTCGCTCGCGAACTCAACGTCGGGGTGCTGGGTGTCGCGGCCGACGGGAGCGTCGAACCGCTCGAGGTGCCACGGGTCGTCGGCAACCGGACGTCCGACGACGCGAGCGCCATCCGGTTTCAGGCGACCGCGCAGGGCGTCGCGAACCGGTCGTTCGGCCTGAACCACCCGAAGAACTACCTCGCGTATCCGCTCGCGCACTACCACGCCGGTGACACCGAGACCGTCCTCGAGGAGCACGTCGTCGGGGCGACGGTCAGCGCCCGTCGGGGGGCGGCGTTTCTGGGGCTCGTCGAAGACGCCCCCGCCGGCGTCACCCTCACGCCACTCGGCGAGGAGGTGATTCGGTTCGCGCTCCATCGGTACGAGTCGGTTGACGCGTCGCTCGAGGCCGTCGCGGAGTGGAAGGGGTCTCGGAGGC
The DNA here is from genome assembly GCF_007004735.1 of Salinigranum halophilum. Taxonomy (NCBI): domain Archaea; kingdom Methanobacteriati; phylum Methanobacteriota; class Halobacteria; order Halobacteriales; family Haloferacaceae; genus Salinigranum; species Salinigranum halophilum. Next base: position 156,262 of record NZ_SSNL01000008.1, on the reverse strand, counting down.
GCTTTTGCGACCTCGCTCCGGAGTGGGGGCTGCTGGCTCGGCGGGTCGTCTGGGCGTACCCGGCGACGACGCTGCTCGTCGAAGAGCTCCAGGCAATGCACGACGAGGGCGTTCACACCCCGTCGCTCGTCGACCTCGTCGAGTGGCTCTTCACCCACCATCCGACGTTCACCGTCGAACTCTTCGTCCGCGGAACCGACGACGTTCGGTCGCGCGTCCTTGACGCGGAGGGGGCCCTCCGCGCGGCCGCGCTCGCCGACGGCAACGTCTATCACTCGCCGACGGTCTTCCAGCTGAAGACCATGCTCTACCACGCCGGCATCCTCACCGACCGCGGGCGTGAACCGAACCGCCTCGACCCGACGGCGGACGTGTGGTGCCTGCGGGAACCGCTGGACCCCGGCCGACGGGTCGCGGCTCTCGGCCGGGATGAGCATCGTTAAGTAGCCAATCGGTAAGTGCTGAGTATGGCTGGGAGAGTACTCGAAGAATACCAACCGGACGTCATCTCGGCCGCCGGCGAGCGGACCCTCCACGTCGGCCGCGACCGTCCCATCCGAATCAGCGCCGGCCATCGAATCCTCCACCACGACGGCAAGTGCTCGCGCCCGCACGGACACAACTACGAGATATCGGTGACGGTCACGGGCGAACTCACCGAGGAGGGGTGGGTCGTCGACAAGGGCGACGTCACGAGCGTCGTCGACGAGTGGGACCACCGGTTCCTCCTCGAAGCGACCGACCCGCTCGTCGACGCGTTCGAGCAGTCGGGTGACGGCGACGCCGTGGTCGTCCTCGACCACCCGCCGACGGCGGAGGTGATGGCGGTCGTCCTCGAACGGAAGCTGCGCGAGGCGTTCCCCGACACCGTCTCCGACGTCGCCGTGGCGGTCGCCGAGACGAACGAACTCTGCGCGAGTCGCTGACCGTGCCCGTCAACGCGGACGCGAGCGACTTCGACGCTCCGAACACCGTCGGCGACGACGCCCTCCCCATCAACGAGGTGTTCCACTCGCTCCAGGGGGAAGGAACGTTGGCGGGCGTCCCGAGCACGTTCGTCCGCACCTCCGGCTGTAACCTCCGATGTTGGTTCTGCGACTCGTACCACACCTCCTGGGAGCCGACGCACGGCTGGGTCGACGTCGAAGGCCTCGTCTCACAGGTCGACGAGTACGGCGGCGACCACGTCGTCGTCACCGGCGGCGAACCGATGATACACGACCCGGTCGAGTCGCTCCTGTCCGAACTCTCGGACCGTGGGTATCACACCACCGTCGAGACCAACGGGACGGTCTTCCGCGACGCGCCGATCGACCTCGTCTCCATCAGCCCGAAACTCGCCTCGTCCACTCCGACTGCGAAGCGACCGCCCGACGGCGGCGACGCCGACATCGGCGTGTGGGAGCGACGTCACGAGGCGGACCGCCTCGACTTCGACGCGCTCGCGGCGCTCGTCGACGCGTACGACGTCCAGCTGAAGTTCGTCGTCACCGCTCGGGCGGACGTCGACGAGGTTGAGGCGCTCGTCGACACGCTCCGCTCGGTGAGCGACGCTCGCATCCGGAACGACGACGTGCTGTTGATGCCCGAGGGGACGACGCGCGAGCGATTGGCCGAGACCCGTGCGTTGACCGCCGAACTGGCACTGGAGTACGGCTACCGCTACACGCCGCGCCTGCACGTCGACCTCTGGAACGACGCGCCGGGAACGTGACCACGAACACCGAGACGGAGACGGAGCCACCGATGACGATGACCACGAAGACGAAGACGAAGCTGACCCCGAACCCGACGAGACACGTGTCCACGAAACAGCGATTACGCACGACGAGTTGGAGCCACCGCCCATGAGTCGCGACGAGACCGCAGTCGTCTTGGTGTCGGGCGGGATGGACAGCGCGACGGCCGTGTACGAGGCGAGTGAGCGCGGATACGACCCGCTCTTCTTGCACACCTCCTACGGCCAGCGGACCGAAGACAGAGAGTACGAGTCTGCGCGGACACTGGCCGACGTCGTCGACGCCGCGGACTTCCTCCACATCGAGACCGAACACCTCGCGCGCATCGGCGCGTCGTCGCTCACCGACGACGACATCGACGTCGACGACGCGGACATGGAGAGCGAGGAGATTCCGACGTCGTACGTCCCCTTCCGGAACGCGAATCTGCTGGCGATGGCCACGTCGTACGCCGAGGCACAGGGAGCGTCGGCCGTCTTCATCGGCGCTCACGCCGAGGACTTCGCGGGCTATCCGGACTGTCGACCGGCGTTCTTCGAGGCGTTCCAGACGGTCGTCGACGTCGGAACGAAGCCGGAGACGAACATCACACTGGAGGCTCCGTTCGTCGAGTGGTCGAAGACCGACATCGCCGCCCGCGGGCTGGAACTGGGCGTGCCGTACGAACACACGTGGTCGTGTTACCGCTCCGAGGCACCGGCGTGTGGGACGTGTGACTCGTGTGCCTTCCGCCTGCAGGCCTTCCAGCGGGTGGGCGTGCGGGACCCCATCGCGTACGACGAACGGCCAGACTACGTCGACTGAGCGTCGGCCTGTCCACTACTGTCTCTTCTCGGGGAGACGCTGCGCTGGTTTCATTCGCTTCGGCGTGAGTGGTGCGTCGAACTCGACACGACCGGGAGTCGTTCGGAGGGCCGTGTCACTGGATATCTGTGAATTCAGAGAGGAGAAGTGCTCCGTCAGGGATTCGAACCCTGGTCCTTGCCGTGAGAGGGCAAGATGATTGGCCGGACTACACCAACGGAGCGTGCACTCTTTCGTAACGCTGAGATACGTAAAACGCTTCCGTTTCACGCCTGCTGTGTGCCGGTTTGACGCACGTCGCGGGCGCTTCCAGACGGGTCGGCAGGCGCGGTGGCAGGGGTCGGACTCAAGTGGGTCGCCCGTGCACAGCCCCTATGCACGACTTTTCGACGCGATCGGTCCTCGTCACCGGAGCGAGTTCGGGAATCGGCGAAGCGACGGCGCACGCCTTCGCAGAGGAAGGTGCCGCCGTCGCGCTCGCGGCCCGACGCGAATCGCGCCTCGACGCGCTCGCCGACGAACTCACGGACGCGTACGGCGTCTCGACGGCCACCCTTCCGACAGACATCCGCGAGGAGAAGCAGGTTCAGCGAATGGTCGACGAAACCGTCGACGCTTTCGGCTCACTGGACGTCGTCGTGAACAACGCCGGCCTGGGGAGAGGCTCGGACGTCGAGTCCCTCTCGACCGACCAGTATCGACAGATGATGGCGACCAACACTGACGGGTCGTTCTTCACGACCCGAGCGGCCATCCCCCATCTCACGGAGTCGGCGGGCAACCTCGTCTTCGTCGGGAGCTTCGCCGGGCAGTACCCCCGGCCGTTCAACCCCGTGTACGCGGCGACGAAGTGGTGGCTCCGTGGCTTCGCCCACAGCGTCGCCGCCGAACTGGGTGAGAGCGGTGTCGGCGTGAGCGTCATCAACCCGAGCGAGGTCCGCACCGAGTTCGGGAGCGAGGACGGCGAACCGTTCGAGGAACGCTTCGAGGCCGGCGAGGTGACCGAACCCGACGAGATCGCCGACGCCATCGTCTTCGCGGCCGCGCAGGACCGCTCGACGGTGCAGGAACTGGACCTCTACCGCCGCGACAAGTTCAGCGGCTTCTGACCCGTCCGAGGGCGCTATCGGTCCGCGGGACGGGTCTCCCCGACGGTGACCGGGTCGCCGACGGACACGGACGGTTCTCGGCCGACCGCTTCGACACGAGTGTTGACCATCACCCGGAAGGTGTGGTCGAACCAGTCACCGCCGCTCCAGGGCGGCATCGTCTCCTCGCGCCGCGTGACGAATCGTCGTCGGAACCCCGCCGTCTCCTCGCCGGTGTCGGGGTCGCGACTCGGGACGATACAGCGCTGGCAGGGGTTTACCCCTTCGAACTCGACGTCACCGACAGTAAACGAGACGACGTGGTCGCGGTTGTCGAAGAGGGTGTCCTCCCAGAAGGCGGGGACGCCGCCGATCTCGAGGTTCGCGCGGAGGCGGCGTCGCATCTCGTCGGGCGAGATGTCGGGATACCACGACGCGACCTCCCGGATGGTCGCCGTCGAGATGACGGTGGGTCCCGAGGCGTCCGTGTCGTCGGGGAAGCCGTGTGTTCGGTCGTGGCGGAGCGACACGGGGTAGCCGAAGTACGCCGAGAGCCACTCGGTGAGCGCTTCGGTGTCCTGTGGGTCGCCGGCTTCGTCACGCGTGAGGTCGAACGCGGTCGACTCGCGGTCGGGTGCGGAGAGTTCCAGGGTTCGCGACTCGACGTCGAACTCGCTCCGGAGGCGGTGGACTCGGCGTTCGCGCTTGCCGTTGACGTACTCGCCGTCCGCGTCGACGAGGGCGTATGTACGGTCGTGTTCGAGCGCGCCGCCGGAGACGAACCGCGCGCTGTCGAGGGCGACACCGTCGAGCGACTTGACGGGATAGACGGTGATGCGAGCGAGGCGTGGGTCGGGGTCCCTGTCGCTCACGCGTCCTACTCGTCTTCGCCTTCGTCGGCGGCAGCGTCTTCGGGCAGGACGTCTTCGAGCACCTCGTCGACCTCGTCGACCGAGAGATGCCGGTAGCCGTCAGCCGTGACGACGGCGACGCTCGCCTCCTCGCCGGTGAGGGAGTCGACGCCGGAGAGCAGTGCTTCGAGGGCGAGCGTCACCGCGTCGTCCGTCGAGAGGTCGGCCGACCAGTTCTCCTCGAGGAACTCCTGAATCTCCCCGCGCGACCCGCCGATGGCGACCGCCTTCCACTCCTGGGGGGTCCCCGATGGGTCGGTCGCGAACAGGCCCGGCTCGCCGCCGTCCATGCCGCCGATGAGCAGTGACGCGCCGTATGGGCGGGTGCCGCCGAACTGCGTACTCTCCTGGATGTCGTCGGTGAGCGCCTTCGTGAGCGTCTCGAGGCCGATTGGCTCGCCGTAGCGGAGACGGTTCACCTGACACTCCTGCCGAGCGTCGTCGACGAGTTGCCGCGCGTCGGCGACGTGCCCGGCGCTGGCCGCGCCGATGTGGTCGTCGAGCTTGTGGAGCTTCTCGACGCTCTCGGTCTCCATGAGCGACGAACTCGTCCGCGTCTGTGCGGCGAGGACGACACCATCGCTCGCGCGGACGCCGACGGCGGGTGCGCCGCGCTTGACGGCCTCCCGTGCATACTCGACCTGGTAGATGCGGCCGTCGGGAGAGAACAGCGACGTCCCGCGGTCGTACGCCTGTTGGTCGTTCCGCTTCATTACCGTCTTCTCGTCGCTACGGACGGATAAAGGCTCTCGAGTCGGCCGTGGTTCCCGTGTCCGACGGCGTTTAATGTGCTCGTTCTCGAGCCCCTGCTGGGCCTCACTCGTCGTCGACGACGACGACCTCGGCTCCCGGGGCGTTCTCTTTGACGCTCTCGAGCCCCTGCTGGGCCTTCTGCCGCGACGCGTACCCCTCGCCGCTGTCGGCGATGACGTTCCCGTTGTCGTGGACGAGCCGCCAGCGGTGCTCGCCCGCTCGGTCGACGAACAGCTCGAACGTGGCGTTGCTCATATCTGGGGGTCGTGGCGGTGACACAAAAACTACCTGCCGGCGAACACCGGTGTCCGCGCCCGTCCGGTGTCTCGTCGCGCCGGCACCGCTCGACCCGGTCACCACCTCCTACGGTTCACGTCTCGTTCTATTATCTCGAAATAAATCACGAATAAGATATCTTCATGCCCGCTCGGACCCGAGATGAGAACATGAGCACCCGCGAGGAGCAACACTTCAAGCAGACGGACGCACAGGCCCGCTTCGACTTCAAGAAGGAACAGCGTGCGGCGTTCGCCGCGGAGAGGGGCCTCACCGAGGAGACGGTCAGGGTCATCTCCGAGGACAAAGACGAACCGGAGTGGATGCTCCAGCGACGGCTCCGTGCGCTGAAACAGTTCCACGCGATGCCGATGCCGACGGGCTGGACGAACCAACCCGACCTCTCGGAGGTCGACGTGAACGCCATCATCCCGTACATCCGGCCCGACGTCGACGTGCGTGGTGGCGTCCGCGACTGGAACGACCTCCCCGAGGACATCCGTGACACCTTCGACAAACTGGGCATCCCCGAGGCCGAACGAAACGCGCTCTCGGGCGTCGGTGCCCAGTACGAGTCCGAGATCGTCTACCAGAACATGCGCGAGGAGTGGGAGTCTCAGGGCGTCGTCTTCATGGACATGGACAAGGCGGTGCGAGAACACCCCGACCTCGTCGAGGAGTACTTCATGACGAAGTGCGTGCCCCCGTCGGACAACAAGTTCGCCGCGCTCCACGGCGCTATCTGGTCGGGCGGGTCGTTCGTCTACGTCCCCGAAGGCGTCACCCTCGACATGCCCATTCAAGCCTATTTCCGCATGAACTCGGCGGGGATGGGACAGTTCGAGCACACGCTCATCGTCGCCGAGAAGGGCAGCGAGGTCCACTACATCGAGGGCTGTTCGGCTCCCAAATACTCGGTGTTCAACCTCCACTCCGGCTGCGTCGAGGTGTTCGTCAAGGAGGACGCCCACGTCCAGTACTCGACGGTGCAGAACTGGTCGAAGAACACCTACAACCTCAACACCAAGCGCGCCATCGTCGACCGCGGCGGGCGGATGGAGTGGGTGTCGGGGTCGATGGGTTCGAAGGTCACGATGCTGTACCCCGCGACCATCCTCAACGGCCGCGGTGCGTCTGACAATCACATCACCATCGCCTTCGCCTCCCGCGGGCAGGACATCGATACGGGGGCGAAGGTGTACCACAACGCACCCGAGACCAACTCGACCATCGTGTCGAAGTCCATCGCCCGCGAGGGCGGTCGTACCAACTACCGCGGACTGGTCCGTATCGCCGACGGTGCCGTCGACTCCTCCTGCACCGTCGAGTGTGACGCGTTGATGTTCGACAACGACTCGCTCTCCGATACGATGCCGCACATCGAAATCCTCGAAGACCGCGTCGACGTCGCCCACGAGGCCACCGTCGGCAAGATCGGTGACGAGGACGTCTTCTACCTCCAGTCTCGGGGGCTGGGCGACGACGAGGCGAAACAGCTCATCGTCTCGGGCTTCATCGAACCGATCACCCGCGAGTTACCCATCGAGTACGCGGTCGAACTCAACAGGCTGGTCGAACTGGAGATGGAAGGCAGCCTCGGCTGAGCGGCGTTCGCCCGGCGCGTGACTGGTGGGACGACCCTCCCGAGTTCGTCCCACTCCGCGCTGCCCCGTTCGTCCCACTCCGCGTTGTCCTGTTCGTCCCCCTCCGCACTGCCACCGTCGTCGTTCCATGCGGGGCCAGTCTCGAACCACGGCGCACCCCGAGACTCGTCTGGGTCGTGGGTCGTGACCCTCTTCACCGCGCTCAGACCGTTTCTCGCGTTGGACGCGGACTGTCCGAGACGCGGAGTCCGGCGAGGCGAACGGGTGAGCGTCCTCCGGCCACACGAGCGTCGCCGCCGACGCTACCGGAAGAACGCCCCGACGAGTTTCCCCTCGGCGGCGCGGAGGTGCTGGTGGTAGGTCGCGGGAGCCACCCCGAGCGCTTCGGCGAGTTCCTGTGCGCTGCTTCCGCGCCGGGGCCAGTCGTAGTACCCGCCGGCGTACGCCGCCCGGAGCGCGGCGAGTTGCTTCTCGGTGAGCGACCGTGTCGCGTCGTCGGTCGTCGAGAGTCCCCCGCCGACGTAGCCCGCACGCGTCGTCGAGCGGCGCTCTGTGAGTTTACGCACGAGCCGCGTCTGTGGGTAGTCCGCGACCAGGCCCGAGACGAGGTTCCTGACGTTCGACTCCGCCGGCACCTCGACGACGAGTGTCCCCTGGCCATTCGTCGAGGTCACTGTCCGGACGTGCGTCCCCTGCGCCTCGAGCGCCAGCGCGGGCGAACTGTCGGCGTGTACTTCGAGTTGGATGTCGTCGTCGGCCGAGATGATGCGGCAGGCCCCGACCCCGTCCAGCGATTCGACCGCCTCACAGAGCGTCTCGGCGTCCCACTCGTCCGTGACGTCCGAGCCGTCCATCGTGAGATAACACGCGTGTCGACCGTCGGCGATCGGGACGAGCGCGGTCACCGTCACCCTCGCATCCACTCGTCGACTCAGTTCGTTGAAGACGTCGTCGGCGTCGTCGACGGTGAACTCCAGGGTCACCACCTCGTCCGCGTGGAGGAGGCGGCGGGCAGTCACGGCCGTGATGGCCTTCCCGACGGTCGTGCCGAGGTCGTCGAGGAGATGCTGTTCCTCCCCGACGAGGACGGGTGTCTCGCCGCTCCGGTCCGCCCCGATCACCAACACCCCGTGGACCGTCTCCCCGTACGCGAGCGGGAAACAGCCGAACACGTCGGCGTCGACCGTCGAGCGGACCACCGCCGGCGTCGGCGCGATGACCGACGTCGCGCGCCGGCCGGCCGCCGTCAGTTCGCGCTCGAACGCGGCGACGACGGCCTCGGCGGCCCCGGCCGTGAGCCCCGACGCGGCCGCGACCTCGAATCGACCCCCGGCCGTCTCGGTGGCGACGAGCGCGTGCTGGTAGACGTCGGCGGCGACCAGCCGTCGACAGACCCCCGACAGGACCTCGTTCGGCGTGTCGGCCCCGACGATGGCCAGATTCACCTCCCGGACCAGCCGGTTGATGTGGTTCAGATGCGCGAGTTCGTCGCGCTGGACCTCCAGTTGGCGCTCCCGTTCGACGCGTTCGGTGATGTCGCGGAGGACCGAGAGGTGTTCGCCCGGGCGGATATCGGCGCGGGCGGCGAAGTCGGCGACTCGCGTGTCGCCGTCCGGACGCACGAGTTCGAACTCGCCGCGCATCGACCCGGCGTCGAGGAACGCGCTCCACGCGCTCTCGAAGTCGAACTCCTGGGACGCGAAGTCCGCCACCGACCGGCCGACCAGTTCGGCTCGCGGCAGGCCGAACAGGTCGCACGCGGCCGGGTTCGCGTCGAGGTACTCGCCGCTGTCGTCCGCGAGGACGAGCGCGTCGAGCGTTCCCTCGAACAGGGCGCGAAACCGTGCTTCGCTCGCTTCGAGCGCTTGCTGGTCTTCGACGCGTTCGGAGATGTCCCGGAAGTACACCGACAACCCGGTGTCGGAGGGGAAGACCCGCGCCTCGTACCAGCGGTCTTGCGGCTCGAAGTAGGTCTCGTACGACAGCGGCTCGCCAGTCTCCAGCGCCAGCGGGAAGAGTTCGAACGCCCGGGTCGACTCGGGGTCGGGCGAGAACGACCAGAGGTGTGTGCCGACGAGGTCCGTCCGGGGCCGCCCGAACAGCTCCACGGCGTGGTCGTTAACGTCGGTGATGACGAACTCCGTATCGAGCGCGACGAACCCGTCGGTGATTCTGTCGAACAGCTCGGCGAGTTCCCCCCTCAACCGCTCGGTGTCGGTCACGTCGCGGCAGGCGTACACGAGCGGGCCGTCCACAGCATCGACCTCGTCCGCTCCTACAGCGTCGACTTCGTCCGCCTCGTCGTCGACCATGCGCGTGACGGTCACGAGGAAGTGGTGGGCGACGCCGTCGCTGTCGGTGACGGTGACCGGCTGGTTCTCGAGCCGTCGCGTATCGGGGGCGAGTGGGTCGACGAACGCCGGAGACAGCAGCGAGGCGACCGTCTCCGACTCGACGATGGTCGCCGGTTCCGGCCCGAAGACCGCGGACACGTTGTCACAGACCCAGCTGATGCGTCCGTCGCTGGACGCGACGAACACCGTGTCGGGGAGGGACTGCATCGCGAGGCGATAGAAGCGGGCTTCGGGGAACGACCCCGAACCAGGACCGGGTGAAGTCGCCATGACTCACCCTTCGTGGCGTGAGGATATACCTCTTCTACCGTCACACGTCGGTATGGCCAGGCACGATTGGAGGTACGACCGTCACGCGGCGGACGGGATACCGGCAGATATCGGTTCGTGCCGACGCGGTCGGCCTCAGTCGGTCGCCCCCGCCGTCGCGTTCGCGGGTGTGGCCGTCGCGTTCGTGACAGCCGCCGGTGTGGTCGTCCTCGCCGTCGCGTTCGTCCTCCCGACGTGTTCGTCGTACCACCGTGGAGGGGTGACCGTCGTCGTTCCGACGTCGGTGTACCGGATGCTCACGACGGCCGAAACGCCGGTCGAGCCGGGGTAGTCGTACTGCCGCCTGACCTCGTAGACGAGGCCGTCTTCGCCGACGAGAGCGCTGCCCGTGGAGTTCTCGACGCCCGGGTACGTGTCGGCGCCGAGGCGCACCCAGTAGTACCGGGTCCCGTCGCGCTCGATGCTGTCGACGACAGCCGAGTCGGAGACCGAGAGATACCAGTCGACGTACTGTTCGACCCGGTCCGCGTACCGACCCTCTCCGTTTCTGACCCCGCGGACCGGTTCGGAGTCGACGGTGTCAGTCCCCTCGAACTCGTCGGCGACGACGCGGCGGTGGTACCGCGTCTCCCCGTCGGCGAACGCCTCCGCTCCCGAGACGACGAGCGGTCCCCGTTCGAAGCGCCCCGCTCCCTCCAGTTCCGTCCGGTACACCGTCGGCTCGGCGACGAACACCGTCTCACGCCGGTAGGCGGTCGGCCGCCCGTCGACGTACTCACGGTGAGTGATGGTCACCCGGTACGACTGCCCCGTCGTCGCCTTCGCGTGGGCGTCGGCGAGCGCGCCGGCGTCGGCGACGCCGTCGGGCCCGAGCCCTGGCGGGAAGGACGCGGCGTCGACTGACGGCTCTTCAGCGTCATCCGCGTTCGTCGGGGTGGACTCGGCCGTCTCGCCGTCGTCGACCGGGTCGGCCCCGACCGACGCGGGTGCCCCGAACACCGGGTTCGGTCCTCCGTACAGCATCGGCCCCCCGAAGACGCCGGCGACGAGGAGAGCGAGCCCCACCAGGCCGACGACGAGCGACGCCGAGTGCGCGGGCACACGGGGTGCGCTCTCGGACCTCGCGTCGGCCGCCTCGGTCACGAGCGCCTGGTCGAGAAACCGCCGACAGAGGTCCTCGGCCACCGACCGGGGAACCGCGTACAGCAGCATCCCGTGGATACCGTCGCTGTCGACGATGCGCCCCTCGAACGCGTTCGTCCCGCGGACGGACGACGAGGGCCGGGCGAGGACGAACACGTCGACGTCTCGGCCGTCGGCCTCGGGTGGGAGCCGCCGTCCCGTGACGACGCCGAGGCGTGTCGTCCGCCCGTCCCGCCGCGCCTCAACGACAGCCGTCCCTTCGACGACGCGTGTCTCCGCCCCGCGTGCGCTCCAGAGCGCACGGACGAACGCGACGAACCGCTCCTCGGAGAGCCCACGGAGACGCCGCCTGACCGTCTCGACGGGGACGAGACCCATGCGAACACGTGCCGCGCCAACGAGTCAAGCGTTTCGGCGCTCGTGTCCGGGGCGACGCCTCTCAGGCGCGCTCGTACGTCACGAAGTCGAAGCCGTCGTGCGACTCGCGTTCGACCTCGGCCCACCCGTCCTCGTCGTACGCCGGAAAGGTGGTGTCGCCCTCGTACGCCTCGCGGAGTTCGGTGAGGACGAGTCGGTCCGCGTCCGGGAGGAACTGCTCGTAGACGGTGGCACCGCCGACGACGTACACCGTCTCGACGCCCATCCGCGCTGCGGCGTCCGTGGCCGCGCGGCGTGCCGCCTCGACGGAGCCGACGACTGTAGCCCCCGCGGGCAGGTCGAGGTCATGCGAGGAGAGGACGACGCTGTGGCGGTCGGGGAGTGGCCCGCCGAGCTGCGCCGCGATGGACTCGTAGGTGCGCCGTCCCATCACGACCGGGTGACCCGTCGTCGTCTCCTTGAAATGTCGGAGGTCCGCGGGGAGGTGCCACGGCATCTCGCCTTCCCGACCGATGACGCCGTTCGCCGCGACGGCCGCGACGAGGACGTACTCGACGTCGCTCTCGCTCATCTCACTCGGCCACCGCGAAACGGATGCCGGCGTCGGGCTCGTACCCGCTGAGGACGATGTCGTCGAACGTCAGGTCGTCCAGCGGCTTCTCGGCGATGTCGAGCGTCGGCTTCGGGCCCGGCTCGCGCGAGCACTGTTCGAGGAGCCCGGGCACGTGGTCGTACCGCTCTTCGTCCGCCGCTTCCGGTGGGGCCGCCGACTCGAGCCACTCGCGGACGTCGCGGTACTCCGCCTTCGAGCCGACGGCCGCCAGCCGCGACTGCAAGCGGTCGAGGTTGTCGGCGTACCAGTCGCCTCTCTGTCCCGTCCCGCAGTAGACGTGGGCGTCGACGATGGTGTGCCCGAACTGTCCGAGTTCGAATCCGGTCTGTGCGGCGACGGCCTGCGCGAGCATCGCGTACGCGGCGATGTTGAATGGGACGCCGAGGGCGATGTCACCGCTTCGCTGGGTGAGATGGCAGTTCAGCTTGCCCCCCTGGACGTTGAAGACGAACGTGTAGTGACACGGCGGCAGCGTCGAGACGGCGGCGTTCGCGGGGTGCCACGCGTTGACGACCATCCGGCGGGAGTTCGGGTTCTCTTCCAGCGTGTCGAGGACGTACTGTATCTGGTCGAACGCTCCCTCACTGACCCAGCGGTGAGCGTCGTCCGGCCACGACTCCCCGGGGAGTTGTTGTGACTCGTCGGGCACGGGAAAGCGCCGCCAGAACCGACCGTAGGCGGTGTCCAGTCTCCCCTCCTCGTCGGCCCAGGCGTCCCAGATACCCGTCTCCTCTCGCAGCGAGCGGATGTGCTCCTCGCCCGAGAGGTACCACAACACCTCGTGGACGAGCGAGTTCCAGCGGAACCCCGAGAGGTCCTTCGTCGTGAGGAGCGGGAACCCCTCCGAGAGGTCGACCGTGTAGTGCGTGCTGAAGCCGGCGATGGTGTCGACGCCCGTACGATTGGGCTTGTACGTGCCCGACGCGAGCACGTCGTCGACGAGGTCGAGATACTGCTGCATGCTCAGGCGAGGAAGTCCGGGTCGGTCCGTTTTTCGGACTCCTCCTCGCGGAGGTGGTCGCAGAACGCCTCGACCGAGACGTCCTTTCGTTCGCGCTCTTTTCTATCTCGGACGGAGATGGTGCCCGCTGCTTCCTCGTCACCGCCGACGATGACCATGTACGGGACACGGTCCTCCTGGGCCTCCCTGATTTTCCGCCCCAGCGTCCACGAGCGCTCTTCGATGTCGACCCGGAAGTCGCCGAGGTAGCGGTTCTTAATCTGCTTGGCGTAGCCTAACTGGTCGTCACTGATAGGCAGGATGCGGACCTGTTCGGGTGCGAGCCAGAACGGGAACTTCCCGTTGAAGTGCTCGGTGAGCAACATCAAGAATCGCTCGTAGCTCCCGTACAGGGCACGGTGAATCATCACCGGCTGGTGCTCCTCGTTGTCCTCTCCGGTGTACGAGAGGTCGAACCGCTCGGGCATGTTGAAGTCGAGTTGGACCGTCGGGCCGTCCCACTTCCGCCCGAGGGCGTCCTCGAACGCGAAGTCGATCTTCGGGCCGTAGAAGGCACCGTCGCCGGCTTCGAGTTTGTAGTCCATCCCCTGGGCGTCGAGGACTGACTCTAACTGGGCCTCCGCGTGCTCCCAGATTTCGTCGCTTCCCACACTCTTGTCGGGGCGGGTCGCCAGCGCCACCTCGTAGTCGAGGTCGAACGTGTCGAAGACCGTCAGGATGGAGTCGATGATGAGGTTGATCTCGTCTTCGATCTGGTCGGGGCGACAGAAGATGTGGCCGTCGTCGATGGTGAACGCCCACACGCGCGAGAGCCCCGACAGTTCGCCGCGCTGTTCTTTCCGGTACACCTTCCCGTCCTCGAAGTACCGAACCGGCAGGTCGCGGTAGCTCCAGTTCTTCTGCGCGAAGATGGTGGCGTGGCCCGGGCAGTTCATCGGCTTCAACCCGTACTCCTCGTCGTTGACGTCGAGGAGGAACATGTCGTCGACGTAGTTGTCGTAGTGACCCGACTGCTTCCACAACTCCGTTCGGAACAGGTGGGGCGTCTCGACGGGGTCGTAGCCGGAGTCGAGGTTGAGTTCCTCGGCGTAGTTCGACAGCGCGTTGAGAACCCGCTTGCCGTTGGGGTGATAGAGGGGAAGTCCGGGCCCCGTGACCTCGGCGATGGAGAAGAGGTCGAGCTCCTGGCCGATCTTGCGGTGGTCGCGCTCCTTCGCTTCCTCGCGCATCTGGAGGAACTCCGCTAACTCGGACTCGCTCTCGAAGGCCGTCCCGTACACGCGCGTGAGCTGTTCGTTTTCCTCGTCGCCGCGCCAGTACGCCGAGGAGATGTTGAGCAGCCGGAACGCACCGATTTCGCCCGTCGACTCCACGTGTGGGCCCTTACAGAGGTCCTGCCAGTCGTCCTGCACGTAGAACGAGAGCTCCTCGTCGCCGGCCGCTTCAGTCTCGAGGATGTCCTGTTTGTAGGGGTTGTCCGCGTAGAGTTCGAGCGCCTCCTCGCGGGAGCGCTCGACGCGTTCGATGTCGTAGTCGGCGTCGACGATGGCCTGCATCTCCGCTTCGATCTCGTCGAAGTCGTCCTCGTCGAGGTCGACGCCCGTGACGTCGTAGTAGAAGCCGTCGTCCGTAGGCGGCCCGATGGCGAGTTTCGCCTCGGGGTACACCCGCTGGAGCGCCTGCGCGAAGACGTGCGCGGCGGAGTGTCGGAGTACCCGTCGGTACTCGTCGGACTGGTCGGTGACGATGACGAGCCGCGCACCGTCGTGCAGTTCGTCCGCCCTGTCCACCAGGTCGCCGTCGACCACGCCCGCGACGGTGTCTTTGCCGAGACCCGGCCCGATGGCGTACGCGGCGTCCTGCACCGTCGACCCCTCCTCCAGTTCCAGTTCGGAACCGTCCGGGAGGGTCACCACGATATCACTCATACGTCGCAGAAAACGAGGCCGGAGATTAAGTGTTGTTGGAACGGGCGCGCGACGGCCGGCTCCGCGCCCAGCGACAGCTTCTCTCGGACACGAGGGCGTGCGTGAGTACTTCACGCAAGCGTCGACGATTTATACCTCACCGACCGTATTCCAACCATGAAGTCCCTCCTCGGCGAGCGCCGGCACGCCCTCGGGACACTCCTCGTCGCGGCCGCCGCCGTCGTCTTCGTCGGTTCCGTGCTCCCCCTGCCGACCACCGGCGGGGACGTCGCGCTCGCCGGCCCGCTCGGCGTCGGTGCCGACAAGTGGGTCCACGCCGCCAGCTACGCCGTCATCGCCGGGCTGGCGGTGCTGGACGGGCGGCCGCGACGGGTGACGTTCGGCGTCGTCGGCCTCGTCGCCGTCGTCCTCGCCGTCGCGGCGTTCGGCGCGGGCATCGAGGCAGTCCAGTCGCTCGTCCCCGGACGGACGGCCTCGGGCGGTGACATCGTCGCGAACACGGTCGGCGCGGTCGTCGGTGCCGTCACCGGCACGTGGGTCACCGCTCGACGTCGACGTATCGGTCCGTTCGAGTGAGGTCGTGACGAGCACACTGTCAGGGGGGCGACGACGTGACCCGACAGAGCGCGACGCAGGCGACGACCCCGCCACCGGAGGCGTCCTCGAACCAGACGCGCCCGCCGTACGATTCGACGAGGCGCTTGACGAGCGAGAGACCGAGGCCGTCACCGGGACTGTCGCCGCGTTTCGTCGCCGGCTCGAACACGCGCTCTTTCTGGTCGTCGGGGATGCCGGGCCCGTTGTCGGTCACGCGGACCACGACCTCGTCCGGTTCGACGTCGACGGTGACGCCGATCTCGACGGCGTCGGCGTCGTTGTGCCGGACCGCGTTCGAGAGCAGGTTCGCGAACACCGAAGGGAGCATCCCGCCAGCCACGACCTCGACCGCCGGAAGCGGCGACACGAGGTCGACCGTCACGGCCTTCATCGTCGAACCGTGGATACGCCGGACGTTGTCGACCTCCACGCGGAGGATCGGCCCCAGGAGCATCGCCTCGGTCTCGAGGTCGTGGCCGGCGTCGATGAGCATCGTCAGGTCGCGGCTGTTCTCGACGAGTTCGGTGATGCGCTGTCCGCCGCGAAGGACGCGTTCGAGCGCCTCGACGCCCGCGGGGCTGACGTCCCCACGCAACAGTTCGCCCCAGCCCGTGACGACCGTCGCGGCGTTCGCGATGTCGTGTCTGACGACCTGCGCGAGCAACGAGAGCTGGTCGTGACGCCGCTCTAGCTCTGCGGCCATCTCCCGGAGGCTGAGATACGCGCGGAGTCGCCGGTCGAGTAACGCGGGGTCGACGGGCGTCGCGACGACGTCGTCGACGAGCGTGCGCCAGCCGTGGGGGGCGTTCGACGAGAAGAGTTGCCGCGTCGTCGATTCCCCGGCGAGCAACAGACACGGGAGCGGCAGCGGCCGTTCGAGTTCGAGCCGGCGCCTGACCCACGTCTCGTACCGCTCGAGCGCTGACGCGTCGACGAGCACGACGTCGATGGCCTCCGATTCGAGCCCGTCGAATCCGCGGTCACACGCCCGCGAGCCAGCCGCGGCCCCTCGGTTCGTCGCCGCCCGCTCCGTCCCCGGACCCGTCGGGGAATCGGTCGTCCGCTCGGTCGGCGTGTCGTCGTCTCGCCCCGTTCGCTCACTCCCGTCGAGGATGGCGATGCCATCGAGCGCGTCGTACGTGGACTGCTTCGCGAACCAGTCGAGGAGGAGCGTCCTGTTGCGACGGTGAGCGATCAAGAGCAGAACTCGGTGTGGCGACGTGACGGCCACCGGCGGCAGGAACGTCCCGTCACCGCTGTTCGGAGACGCCTCTCTCGTGGTGTCACTCGTCCCGGCGGTGTCGGGTGACTCCCACATGACGTTACCGACGCCCGTGCTCCGACGGGTGGCTCGACTCACGCCCCTGTCGGGGTCGCTCCCGAGCGACCCGTGCGGGGACGTCTCTCACAACGCGCCCTCCCGCTCCGGGTCGGTGCCGACCCACTGCGGGTCGCCGGTCAGCACGCCAGAGAGCCCGGTGAGTGGGTCGCCGACGCGGATTCCCTCCTCGGTTATCTCGAACCGTCGCAGTCGGTGCTCGAAGTCGCTCGTCCGTTTCTTCAACACGCCGATGGCGCGGTGTATCTCGCCGTTGAACTCGAGATACCGCATGAAGACGATGTTGTCCGCGATGGCCGTCTCGCCCGACTTCGTCGGGCGGAAGTCGCCCGTGATGTTCGGCATCTCGTCGGTCAACACGACGGTGACTCCACGGGCGGTCAGATAACTGCGGAGCGCCGACAACTCCTCGCGCTCCTCGGAGAGGTTGGTGAGTTTCTCGAACCCTTGGACGCCGTCGATCATCACGAACGTCGTGTCGTCCGTGACGTCGCTCTGGACCTGTCCGAGGAACTCGCCGACCGTCAACAGCGAGGGCGTCACGCTGACCACCTCCAGCGTCCCGTCGTCGAGCAACTCCGTCACGGGTGTGTCGATAGCCGCACAGCGCTCGATGAACGTCTCCGGTTTCTCTTCGAGGTGGTACAGGACGGAGTGATGCCCGCGCCTGGCCGCCTCGATCAGAAAGAGCGCACTGACAGTCGTCTTCCCGATGCCCGTCGGCCCGCTGAAGAGCGTCGTCGTTCCCAGTTCGATACCCCCGTGCAGCAGGTCGTCGAGAGCCGGGACGCCGGAGGAGGTGAGCCGCCGGGTGAACGGCCGTCCGTCGCGTTCGGGGACGACACGCGGGTAGACGGACATGCCTCCCTGGTCGACGCGGACCGCGTGCGGGCCCGCGGTGACCTCGGCACCGCGGAACTTCGGTACGTCGAGGACCCGCCCGCCGTTCGGGCGGCGCAACTCGAGAATCCCGTCGCTCATGAACTGCAGGTCGTCGTCGGGCGTCTCGGGGCTCGTCTGGGAGGTGAAGAGGACCGTCTCGCCCCGCCCCGTCAACAGGTCCATCAGCGAGAGGAGTTCGCGCCGGAACTGATACTCGTCCGGGGCGAGATACCGTAGCTGTGTCACCGGGTCGAGCAGCACCCGACTCGGCGGGTCGGCTTCGACCTGCGTCTGGACGCGTGCGGTCAGCGCCTCGTACTCGACCGCGGAGGGGGCGAACACGTCGTAGCTGCCGCCTTCGGCGACCGACCGCGCCTCGGGGCTCAAATCCAAGATGGTGACGCCGTCGAGGTCGAGCCCCAACGACGCGGCGTTTCGCCGAATCTTCTCGGGTCGTTCCTCGAACGTCACGTAGAGGGCGTCCCCGCGGCCACCGGCGGTCAGGAAGTGCCAGCCCAACACCGTCTTGCCGGCCCCGGGCGTGCCGCGAATCAGATAGTGATATCCCGTGAGGAACCCCCCGCCGAGGACCGTGTCGAGTCCGCTGATGCCGCTCGAGAGGCGCTCAGCCTCGGGGTGGCTTCCCTCGTCGCCCGACCCGACGTCGTTCCCGCTGCGTGATGGAGGTTCAGCCATTTGATTCGTGCTGGACACTCTCAACCAGAGGTCAATACTGTTTCTCACGACCACCAGAGAGTACAGCTGACAGACAGCACCGCACCAGACGTCGGCAACGCCCCGTTTCGCGCGTCCGCCGAAGCCCTACGCTTAATGTGTCCCGCTATCGAACCGGCGCGTATGCGATTCCAGCGTCAGGGCGGCGTGTTCATGCACGTCACGTCGCTCCCCGGCCCACACGGTATCGGTGACCTCGGACAGGGGGCGCGTGATTTCCTCGACTTCCTCGACCGCGCAAATCAGTCGCTCTGGCAGTTCTGTCCGCTCGGGCCCATCTCGCAGGCCCACGGCAACTCGCCGTACCAGTCGTTCTCCGCGTTCGCCGGCAACCCGCTTCTCATCAGCCTCGACCGTCTCGTCGACCGCGGCCTCCTCACCGAGGCCGAACTCGAAGGCGAGGAGTTCGACGCCCACCACGTCGACTACGACCACGTCGCGTCGTTCAAGCGCGACCGCCTCCACACGGCGTTCGAGCGGTTCGAGCCCACCGACGAGTACCACGACTTCTGCGAGCGCGAGGCCTCCTGGCTCGACGGGTACGCGCTCTTCATGGCGCTCAAACACGAGTTCGAGGGCGCGCTCTGGACGACGTGGCCCCACGAGGTGAAGACGCGCGACCCCGACGCGCTCGACCGATACCGTGACGAACTCTCGGAGGAGGTCGCCTTCCGGCGGTTCGTCCAGTACGTCTTCGACCGCCAGTGGAAGGCGGTCCGCGAGTACGCCGCCGAACGCGGTATCCAGCTGGTCGGTGACCTGCCGATCTACGTCGCCCTCGACAGCGCCGACGTCTGGACCGCCCCCGACGCCTTCCGTCTCGACGAGAACAACGAGCCTACCGTGGTCGCGGGCGTCCCGCCGAACCCCCAGGACGACGGCCAGCGCTGGGGGAACCCGCTCTACGACTGGGACCGTCTCCGCGAGAACGGCTACGACTGGTGGCTCGCTCGGTTGAAACGGCTGTTCGACCTCGTCGACATCACCCGCATCGACCACTTCAAGGGCTTCGACGAGTACTGGGCCATCGACGCGCACTCGGACTGGGCCGGCGACGGTGAGTGGGTGGACGCGCCCGGCCACGACTTCTTCGAGACGGTCGAACGCGAACTCGGCGAACTCCCCTTCATCGTCGAGGACCTCGGCTTCCTCGACGAGGGGCTCGTCGACCTCCGCGACCGGTTCGAGTTCCCCGGGATGCGCGTCCCGCAGTACGCCGACTGGTGCGAAGGCGGACACATGTATCAGCCCATGCACTACCCCGACAACGTCGTCGGCTACACCTCGACGCACGACACCGACACCATCGTCGGCTACTACCAGGACCTCGGACAGCGCCAGAAGGACTGCCTCCACTACAACCTCGGCGTCGACGGCTCGAACATCCACTGGTCGATGATCGAGGCCGTCTGGAACTCCGAGGCGGTGATGGCCTTCACCACGATGCAGGACCTCCTCGGACTGGACTCACACGCCCGGTTCAACACACCCGGAACCGCAGAAGGCAACTGGGGCTGGCGCGTCACCCGCGAGGGATTCGAAGACGGCATCGCCGACGAGCTCGCGAGCCTCACCGACATCTACATCCGCTGAGCGGGCGCTGTGTCGCGAGCACGACACGGTCGGGACGACTCGGTCCGGGTCGGTTCGGCGAGGCGTCCACCGTGACGGGCGCTCCTGCCTCCAGTCCGTTCTGGCCGACTACTGCCCTTTTCGGTTCGGTGTCGTGTCGGCCGGAGCGAAGGCGAAGTCGAGGTCGAGCGCCGAGGCGCTCAGCTCACGGCGGGTACCCTTCACGAGTCGCGTCGCCATCACCGGGAACCCGGCGAGGACGGCCCCGACGAAGAGGCCGACACCGACGAGACTCACACTACTCACGCCGAACAGTTCACCGACCGCGAGCACCGCCAGCCCGACGGCGCTCCCGAGGTATACGAGGTCCAGCGTCGCGTTCCAGTTCATACCCGACGTTCGGGGCTCCAGGCGCTTAAGAGCCGCTAGAGCCGTGTTTCACGGGCTCTCGGTACCGCGACTCACGGCAGCACCCCACTCGTTCTCGACTCCCGGTGTCGTCGCCGACACTGTTTTGCCCCGCCGACACAACCTCCGCGCCGTGACGCGCCGACTGGGTTCCTCCGCGCTCGCCATCGCCGCCCTCGCCGCGCTCGTCGCGGGGTACATCCAGGCGACGGCCCCCTTCCCCGACCCGTTCCCGACGACGGTCCTTCCGGGGAACGTGGTGCTCACGAAGGTCCTGCTCGTCGTCGCGACCGTCCTCGGCTTCTACGGCGTCTACGTCATCGTCTTCCGGGCGCTCTCGACCCGCTTCACGAAGCGCCGCGCCCACGACGTCCGCAACGTCCTCCGACTCTTCCTGGGCGGCACCGCTCTCATCTCCGTCCTCGGTATCATCACCGAGCAGTGGGTCGGCGTCCTCCTCTCGCTCGGTGTCGTCGGGTTCGCCGTCACCTTCGCCCTCCAGCAGCCGCTCCTCTCGCTTCTGGGCTGGGTCTACATCATGCTGAAGCGCCCCTACGCCGTCGGGGACCGGGTGAAGATAGAGGACTCGAAGGGCGACGTCATCGAGGTAGACTTCCTCGTCACGACCCTCTGGGAGGTCAACGGCGACCTCGTCTCGACCCACCAGCCCTCCGGCCGGGTCGTGACGGTGCCCAACAGCGTCGTCCTCAACGCACAGGTCGTCAACTACACGACGCTCGTCGACCACGTCTGGAACGAACTGTCGGTCCAGGTGGCGTTCGAGACCGACCTCCGGTTCGCCCGGCAGACGATGGTCGACGTTGCCGACGACTACCTCGGCGACGCGATGGCCCGCGAGATTGCCGACTACCGCGAGCGTCTCGCCGAGACCGCAGTCGAACTCGAGGTTCAGGACGGACCGACGGTGAACGTCGTGCAGACGGAGTCGTGGGTCGAACTCCGCCTCCGGTACCTCGTCCACCCCCGACGCGGCGCACGAACCCGGAACGTCCTCTACGAGCGTATCCTGGACCGGTTCAACGAACAGCCCGACCGCGTGAAGTTCCCCGTGAGCAGAAACCGGTAGCCACCGGGACTCAGTCGCCGGCGAGCACCGACGCGAGGACGGCCCGGTGACACCGGAACCCCGGCTGGCGGTCCGTCGCGAGGACGATACGCTCGCGCTCCCTGCGCACAGCGAGCGACGCCAGGGCCTCCCGCGCGTCCTCACTCGACAGGTGGGCGCGGTAGTGTTCGTCGACGTCGAGTTCCTCCCACGCGGCGTTGTGTGCTCCCTCCGCGCAGAGCCCCTGCATCCGCAGGTCACGACGGCGGCGCACGAGCGTCTCGTGCGTCTCTACCGAGAGCCCCAGCGCGGGCAGGGCGACGTCGACGCGTCGGTGGAACCACCCTGGTGGTGAGCGGACGACGCCGACCCACACCGGGGTGTCGGGGGTGACCGACGCCTGTGTCGCCGCGCGCTCGACGGCGCGCTCGCGGACCCGCTGTGCGTGAGCGGTCTCGACGGACATCACTCTCACTACGGGAGCCAGGGTCCTCACTCTTCGGCCGCGCGGACCGCCGAACCGAGATTATTTCGCGCCGGACGCCTTCGACCCGCCAATGGCTGGCGGGCACCGGCGGCTGTCGCTTCCCCACGCGCTCGCCGTCGTCACCGGCGCGTTGCTCGGTGTCGGCGCGCTGTACATCCCCGAGCGCGTCGAGACCCTCGCCGGACCGATGACACCGGTGGGCTTTCTCATCGCGACGGCCGGCGCGCTCGCGCTGACGGTCGGATACGCGACGTTCCTCTCGGGGCCGCTCGGTGACCGGAGCGCGGGCGCGTACCTGCACCTCTCGCGGACGTGGCGCTCGCGCGCCGTCGGCTTCTTCACCGTCTGGCCGAAACCCGCCGCGTACGCCGCGCTCCTCGCGCTGTTGGCGCAGTATCTCGCCCGCCTGCTGGCTCTCCCCGTCGCACAGGACACGGTCGCGCTCGTGGTGCTCGGCGGTCTCCTCGCGCTCCACCTCGCGGGGCCGGCCGTCGTCGGTCGACTCGGCCTGCTCCTGTCGGGCGGGTTCACGCTCTTCGTCCTCGTGCTCGCGGCCGCGGCGCTCTCGGTCGTCGTGCCGAGCAACTTCGTCCCGCTCTTGCCGACACCTGTCCTGCGAGACCAGCCGGTGTTGTCGCTGGGGCGCGGAGCGCTCGTCGCGCTCTTCGGCTTCGTCGGGTTCGAGGCGTGTGTCGGCCTTGCCGGCGAGGTGGAGTCGCCGCGGGAGACGCTTCCGCGGGCTCTGCTCGGTGGGGTCACCGGGGTGGGACTGCTCGTGACGCTGATTGCCTTCGTCACGCTCGGCGTCATCCCGTGGGCGCGCATGATTTTCGCGACCGTCCCCTTCGTCGACGCGGCCGCCTCGGGTCTCGACGTCGCTGCCACCGCCCTCGTCACGCCCGGACTCGTCCTCGCCACCCTCGCCGCGCTCGT
The DNA here is from genome assembly GCF_007004735.1 of Salinigranum halophilum. Taxonomy (NCBI): domain Archaea; kingdom Methanobacteriati; phylum Methanobacteriota; class Halobacteria; order Halobacteriales; family Haloferacaceae; genus Salinigranum; species Salinigranum halophilum. The sequence goes on along the minus strand of NZ_SSNL01000008.1, from coordinate 133,421 downwards.
CGCCCTGTCGTGGGCACCGACCCGCACGCTCGCCGGACTCGGAGAGGTGGTGCCGCCGCTGGCGCACACGAACCGTTTCGGCGCGCCGGACGTCGCGAGCCTCGTCGTCTTCGGTCTCGCCGGGACCCTCGTCTTCGTCGACGCCGTCTTCGTCGGTCTCTTCCTCGTCGTCCCCGGCCTGCTCGTCCTCTACGTCGCCCACGGGCTGACGACGGCCGCGCTGCCTGTCGTGAACCCCGACCTCTATCGGGCGTGTGCGTTCCGCCTCTCGCCCCGACTGCTGGCGGTCTGTGGGCTGAGCGGCGCGGGGCTCACAGCGCTGTTGCTCTGGCAGGCACTCACTCTCGACCCGGTCGTCGTCCTCGGCTACACCCGCGTGGGTCCGACCCTCACCGGGCCGGTCGCCGACCCGCTCGTCCGTCGCCCGCTGGAGAGTGCGGTCCCGGCGCTCGTCGGGTGGGAGACGCTCGGCGTGCTGGTGTACGTCGCCGCCCGGGACTACAGAGCGGAGGTCGGTGTCGAGTTGGAGCCGTTGACGCGGTTCTGACCGCTCACGCCGGCGTTCCACTCGCTGTGCCCCGACGTGTCGCCGACACGGAGGGACGGGCCTCGACGACGGCGGGAGCGCCGCGCGGTGAGGCTCTCGCTGGCCAGTCGACTGCGGACCGAAACCGACAATCCGCTCGCGTCCGTCGCATTCGTCGATGAGTAGCGAGTCCACGACGAGCGAGTTCGAGACTGGCGTCATTCCGCTCTCCGAGGTCGGCCCGTTCGACCTGCAGGCCACGCTGGAGAGCGGGCAGTCGTACCTGTGGGACCGCGCCGACGGCCGGATGTACGACTCGCTGCACGCCCACGGCGGCGACGCCTGGTACGAGACGGTCGTCCCCCCTATCGACGGCGTCTCCGACGAACAGGCCGTCGTTCGGGTTCGGCAGCAGGACGGACAGCTCGCGTGGGAGTCGACCACCGACGCGGTGCCCATCCTGACTCACCTCCTCCGCCTCGACGACGACCTCGACCGCATCCTCGCTTCGACGCCCGACCTCCCGCTGCTCCGCCGGGCCTACGAGCGGTATCGAGGCATGCGACTCGTTCGCGACCCGGCGTTCGCCTGTCTCGTCTCGTTCATCTGTTCGGCGCAGATGCGGGTCTCCCGCATTCACGAGATGCAGCGGCGCTTGGCGCGCGAGTACGGCGACGAGGTGGTGGTCGGCGACGAGACGTACCACGCCTTTCCGACACCGACCCAGCTCGCGGCGGCGACCGAGTCCGACCTCCGCGAACTGAAGCTCGGCTACCGCGCCCCGTACGTCCAGCGGACGGCGACGATGGTCGCCGACGGCGAGGCCCACCCGACCGAGGCGCTCGGCCTCGACTACGAGGCGGCCCGTGACTCGCTCACCCGGTTCGTCGGCGTCGGCGACAAGGTGGCCGACTGCGTGCTTCTGTTCTCGCTCGGCTTCCTCGAAGCCGTCCCGCTCGACACGTGGATTCAGACCGCCATCGCCGACCACTACCCCGACTGCGAGCGGGAGAACTACCGCGAGACGTCGCGCGCCGTCCGCGAGCGGTTCGGCGGCGACTACGCGGGTTACGCACAGACGTACGTCTTCTACTATCTCCGCGCGGGCGGCGACTCAGAGCCGCCGGGAGAACCTTCTTGAATCCAGGGCGACATCTATCGGACATGGATTGCAGAGTCGTCGTCGAGGCCGCGGTCCCCGTGTACGACGTCGAGACGGAAGACGAGGCGATCCGTATCGCGATCTCGAAGACGGGCGAGATGCTGAACCCCGACCTCAACTACGTCGAAATCGAGATGGGGTCGCGGACCTCGCCCTCGGGGGAGGAGCTCCTGCCCGCGTTCGTCGCGGCCGACGAGGCGCTCGTCGCGCTCGAACTGGAGATGCGCGTGTTCAACGTCGAACAGGAAGAACACGCCGCCCGCATCGCGCGCAAGGAGATCGGGAAACGACTCACCAACATCCCGCTCCAGGTGCTTCTCGTCGAGCCGATTCCCGAGGAGGGAGAGAACGAGACGGCAGAGCACGCGGACTCCGGCCGAACACCGACAGAAGAGGACGAGTCGGGCCACGGCGACGGTGAGAGTGACGACGACCTCATCCCGGAGTTCGAAGACCTCGTCGAGGACAACTGAGGGCCGCGGCGCTACGCGGTCAGTCCGTCACCCTGGCGCACACCGCATACCAGTCGCTCTCTGGGTAGTAGGCGAGTCGCGGGGACTACGAGAAGTAGTTCAGTCGGCTTTCGGGGCCACGCGGCCGGTCTCTGCTTCCTGCATCGCTGTGGTGATTCCCGCGGCGATTTCGAAGACGGCTGCCTTGTGGTCTGTCTTCGAGCGGTGAATCGACGTCGGACGGACTCCCATCGCCTCGTACTCCGAGATATCCAGTTCTTCGTCTTCCCAGGCCTCCATCTGCGTATGTACCTCTGACAGTAGGCCGTGCAGGTGGATGAGCTCCTGTTTCTTCATGAGCAAACCCACGTTACCACCGAGGGATTATATTATTATCTTGAGTCGCGTTAACATACATTTCGGCGACGGTTAACATGAGAGTCACAAACCATTAAAAAAACGTGCTGACACGTGCACCGTCTTCCGGTCGTGAACGTTTTGTCGTCAGCGGCTCCAACGCCGCACTGTATGGACTACGACGACGCACTCAACCGTGGGCTCGAGCGCTCGCCGGACATCGAGGAGACCGGCTCCCGTGACGAGGTGCCGGACGCCTCCGTCCGGCCGGAGGGGAACGTCACCGTCTACGAGAACTTCCAGGCGACCGCCGACCGCCTCGGTCGCGAACCGGACCACCTGCTGAAGTTCCTGCAGTCGGAACTCGGGACGGCCGCGAAAATCGACGAGGCGGGGCGGGCGCGGCTCACCGGCTCGTTCAAACAGTCGCGCGTTCAGACGGCGCTCGAGGCGTACGCCGACGCGTTCGTCCGCTGTCCGGAGTGTGGCCTCCCCGATACGCGGTTGGTCACCGAGAACGGCGCGACGATGCTGAAGTGTGACGCGTGTGGGGCGCTGTCGGCACTTCCCGACGCCTGAGACTACTGTAACTGCTTCAGCGTCTTGAGGTCGTGTTCCGTCCGCATGAACTCCGCCAACCGCCGCGTCGCGTGACAGCCCGGACAGGAGAAGTTGTTGCGTGGACCGGGGAGTTCGGCCGGCCTCGTCTCCCAGTCTTTCTTGCACTCCGGACAGAGTAGTCGCACGAAGGCCTCAACCATGGGTCTCCATGTCACGGTGTGGGTGGATAAAGCTTGTTGCGCACGGGGACCGGTTCGGCGGGCGACCCACCGCGACGTGCTCAGGCCGTGAGCCCGGTGTCTTCGGCCTCGAGGAGTTCTTTGTAACGGTTTCGGATGGTGACCTCGGAGATGTTCGCGACCTCCGACACCTCCGACTGGGTGACCTTCTCGTTCGTCAAGAGCGCGGCCGCGTATACGGCGGCGGCGGCGAGGCCGACGGGCGATTTGCCCGAGTGGATGCCCGCCTCCTTCGCCGTCCGGAGGAGCTGACGGGCGCGGCGCTCGGACTCGTCGGAGAGGTCGAGGTCTGACGCGAACCGGGGCACGTACTGCTCGGGGTCGGCGGGCTGAATCTCGAGTTTGAGCTCACGGACGATGTACCGGTACGTCCGGGTCAGCTCCATCTTGTCGACGCGCGAGACCGCGGCGATCTCGTCGAGCGAGCGGGGCGTGCCGGCCTGTCGAGCGGCCGCGTACAGCGACGAGGTGGCGACGCCCTCGATGCTTCGGCCGGGCAGGAGGTCGTCCTGAAGCGCGCGGCGGTAGATGACCGACGCGGTCTCACGAACGGTCTCGGGCAGGCCGAGCGCGCTCGCCATCCGGTCGATCTCGCCGAGCGCCTGCTTGAGGTTGCGCTCCTTGGAGTCGCGGGTACGGAACCGCTCGTTCCAGGTGCGGAGCCGCTGCATCTGCTCGCGCTGGCGGGCAGAGAGGGTGTTGCCGTAGGCGTCTTTGTTCTGCCAGCCGATGTTGGTCGACAGCCCCTTGTCGTGCATCATGTTCGTCGTGGGGGCACCGACGCGTGACTTCTGGTCCTTCTCCTTGGAATCGAACGCGCGCCACTCGGGGCCGTGGTCGATGTTCGTGTCCTCGACGACGAGGCCACATTCGGAACAGACCGTCTCGCCGTCGTCGGAGTGCAGGGTGCCACCGCACTCGGGGCATACCTCCTCGGACTCCTGTTCGTCCGCTGTCTCTCGTTCGAGGGCTGTCTCGTGCTCGCTGTTGAAGGTTCGGAGTGTCGTGTCGCTCATCATTGGGTGGGTTTGGTGGTGAGACGTGCGTGGCCGTGGGAGGGAAGCTGAGAAGATAGAAGGCCGGCCACCGTCTCCTTACCAGTAGTAAGTGCGAAAAGTATATAAACCTTTCGCCATCGCGTGTCGGTGTAATCAGCGTACAGCGTCGGGTCACTTGGGTAGGTGTCTCGTCTCACGGATGGCGGGCCGAAGCGGAAGCGCAATATAGCTGTTTCGCCGCACGGGGAACCCGGTTCGGGGGGTCGGTGCGGGACCGACAGCGTCGGGCTCGGGGTATCCCACTGCGCTTCCGGGAGACGATTCGTCGGAGTAAGTAAGAGGATTTGCCGAACTCTCACCCAAATCTCTCCGGATTCGCCGTCGCTCGGTGCGTCGACGCTCGTCGGTCGCCGCGCGCCTCAGAGCCAGCGCTGCTGTCTGAAGTACGCGACCAAGATGACCGTGACGGAGGCCATCCCGAGCATCACCGCGGGGTAGCCGAACCGCCAGCCGAGTTCGGGCATGTTGTACGGCCCTCCGGCGAAGTTCATCCCGTACACGCCGACGACGAACGTCAGCGGCAGGAGGAGCGTCGCGACGACGGTCAGGGTCTTCATCACCTCGTTGGTCGACTGCGACAGCGAGTTGAGATAGATGTCTCGGGCCCCGCGGGCGAGGTCGCGGTACGTCTCCGTCAGGTCGACCAACTGGACCAGGTGGTCGTACACGTCACGGTAGTACTTCTCCGTCGCCGGTTGGATGTAGTCGGGGTCGCCACGGGCGAGGATGGCCGCCGCCTCCCGGGTCGGCCACAGCACCTTCCGGACCGAGAGCAGGTCGCGTCTGACGTCGTTCAGCGCGACGAGCACCTCCTCGCTCGGTCCCGCGAGGACGCCGTCTTCGATCTCCTCGATGAGGTCTTCGGTCTCGTCGAGGACGAGAAAGTACCCGTCGACGACACGGTCGATGACGCGGTAGGCCGCGAAGTCCGCCCCGAGTCGGAGGATGCGCGCGTCGCCGCGCTGGACGGACGCCCAGACCTCCTCGACGGCGTCGAGTCCAACCGTCGACATCGACACGAGCCAGTCGCGCCCGATGAACAGTCCGACCTGCTGTGTCCGCAACTCCTCGTGGAACGTCGTCTCCCCGGTCCGGAGCGAGGCGGTCTTCACGAGGACGAACGTGTGTGAGGCGAACTCCTCGGTCTTCGGCCGGATGTCGCGCTGGACGTCCTCGACCGAGAGGTGGTGGATGCCGAACACCGAGGCGACCCGGTCGAGTTCGTCGGGGCCGGCGTCCCACGCGCGGACCCACGTCGTTCCGTCGGCGTCGCGGGCGCGTTCGAGGTCGTCGTAGCTGTCGACCCCCGACTCGGTGTAGACGACCGCGCTGACGGTCATCGCAAGACCCCCCCGATGGAGAGGAAGGTGAGCCCGACCATCACGCCGGCGACGCTGAACCCACGACCGGGATACGGCGCGAACACCCCGAGGAGGTACCCGACGACTCCCGCGGCGGTGAGGACGGTACCGACCGTCTGCAGGTTGTTCATGCCCGCTACCTCCGAGGGACTGCAGAAAAGCGTTGTCCGGGTCGCTCGCCCGCTGGCGGCTCCCCTACGCCGGATGTTCGACGGCTCGCAGCAGCGAGAGGATATCCGCCTCCTGGTCGAGTTGCTGGGGGTAGACACCGATGCCGACCAGGAAGTCGCCCTCGTGGCGGACTTTGGTCACGTGGACGAACACGTCGATGTTCTGGCCCTGTGCCGTCGTCGTCGCGGCGTACTTCGTCACGGTCGTCTCGGTCCCGAGCACCGTGAGCTGTCGCGAACTGACCTGTTCGACACCCGAGAGCGACCCGAATCGGTTCGTCACCAGCTGGACGAGCCGGTCGTTCGAGTAGTCCGCGAGCGGGTTGAACGTCTGCCCGGCGACTTCGACGGCGGGGCTCGACACGATGCTGAACACGCCGAGTCGAGCCGTCCCGAGGAGCGGTATCTCGAGCGCCTTCTCGTACGTCGTCACCTTGTTGACGACCTGCACCGTCTCGGAGACGCCCTCCGGACCGACCTCTCGGGTGACCACGCTGTCGCGCGTCCCGTTCTTCTCGAAGCCGGTCTGGGAGGCGGCCGCCTCGTCGACGTCGGCGGGCTCGGCCTCGAACGTCGTCGTCCCGCCCGAGAAGACGCCGAGACAGCCGCTCGTCGCGAGGACGGCGGCGAGGGCGACCACGAGGAGCTGGGTTCGTCGCATTGATTTCTACTGGCTCCGGACGAGGAAAAAAGCCTGTCGTTCGCCTCAGGAGGTGGGTTCTCCCCCGTCGACATCGGCGTCGGCGTCATCCGTGTCGTCTCCGAGTCCCTGCCTGTGCTTTCGTCGCTCGTTCTCCCGACGCACGACGCGCCCGCTGTAGAGGTAGTACGCCGGAGCGACGAGCGGGAAGACGAGCGTCGCGGCGAACCAGAGGTGCCGGGAGAACCCCCACTCGACCCCCTGCTTACGGATGGATTTGATGTCCTGCCGGACGAGCCCAGCGAGGAACAGGTGCGAGACGAGGAGGACCCACGGGATGGTCGCGGCGGCCTGGCTGAACAGCGACAGCACGAACAGCAGGGCGAGGCCGACGCCCCAGACGACGACGATGACGGGCCGGTAGCGGGGATTGACCTTCGGCTGCCGTCGCTGGCGCTTCTCCTCCGTCCGGCCGCGGCTGTACTCGTCGCCGGTCGTGTTCGCGCTCACGGTTCGAAGCAGATGCCACCGGTAGAAAAGCCCTGCTCACCCCGACGACTCGGCCCGACGGCCCAGATACTTCACGTCGACGGCGTGGCTCGTCGTCTCGGTCTCGAGTTCGAGCCGGCCGACGAGTCCCGCTCGAACCGACTCGCGCCACGCGTCGACGGCCTCCTCGTGGAACTCGCGGTGACGTTCGACGGAGTACTCACCCTGCTGGCGGAGTTCGTCCTCGGTCTCGTCGACGAGCGGGACCGTGTCGACGTCGGAGTCGACGAACGCCGCCGGGTGGATGTGCAGCGGCGCGGCACCGCCATCGTAACCCCCCTCGCCGCCGACGAGATGCAGGCGGGCCCGCATCCGTCCGGCGAACGGCGGCGTCACCCGGAGGACGGCCGGCCTGTCGGCACGCTGGTGGGCCTCGAGCGCCGTCACCACGTCGTCGGCCGTGACCGCGAGGCTGCGGATGGTCGTCGGGTCGTCACTCCCCCGTTCGCGTCGCTTATCGAAGCCCGTCGTCATCGCTCTGTACTCACGCACTCCGCGTCAAGGAAGCTGTCGGTCACGTCCTCGGCCGGTCGGCTGTCTCGGTCTCAGACGCCCTCGTCGCGGGCGGTGGCTGTCGTCGCGGGGTCGCCGTACGCTTTCGGGCGGAGTTTGCCACCACACTCCGGGCAGAAGGCTCGGTACGAACCCGACGTCACGGGAGCCTCACAGTCTCGGCACACGTAGGACGGCCGTTCTGACATCACTCTCCCGTACGGACGATTTCTTGTTAAATGTTATCATGATTCGTGTCCCGTCGAGGACCTGGCACGGCCGCGTCAGCTGCCGAGGTCGAACAGCGTCGCCGCCTGCTCCATATCCTTGTCGCCGCGTCCCGAGAGGTTGACGACGATGGTGTCGTGCTCGTCGGCGAGGTCTCTCGTGAGCGCGACGGCGTGGCTCGTCTCCAGTGCCGGGATGATGCCCTCGGTCTCCGAGAGGGTACGGAACGCCTCGAGTGCCCGGTCGTCCGTGACACCGTGATACTCACAGCGTCCCACCGCCCGGAACATCGCGTGCTCGGGGCCGACTCCGGGGTAGTCCAGCCCCGCCGAGACGGAGTGGACCTCGACGTCGTCGTCGATGACCCGCGTCTGCATCCCGTGGATGACGTCGGACGTGCCCTTCGCGAGCGGTGCGGCGTGCTTCTTCGAGTCGGCACCCTCGCCGCCACCTTCCGCGCCGTAGAACGCGACGTCGTCGTCACGGAAGGCGTGGAACAGCCCGATGGCGTTCGACCCGCCGCCCACGCAGGCGACGCAGGCGTCCGGGAGGCCGCCCGTCTGTTCGATGACCTGCTCGCGGGCTTCCTCGCCGATGACCGACTGGAACTCTCTGACCATCCGCGGGAAGGGGTCCGGCCCCACCGCCGACCCCACCAGATAGTGCGTGTCCTCCACGTTGTGTGCGAAGTCCTCCAGCGCGGCGTCGACGGCGTCGGCGAGCCCCGACCCACCGCGGGTAACCTCGTTCACCTCCGCGCCCATCAGGCGCATGCGGAAGACGTTCATCCGCTGGCGCTCGACGTCCTTCTTCCCCATGTAAATCTCCGTGTCCATCCCGAACAGCGCGCCGACCATCGCCGTCGCCGTCCCGTGCTGGCCGGCACCGGTCTCGGCGATGAGCCGTGTCTTCCCCGCCTTCTTCGCCAGGAGCGCCTGCCCGACGGCGTTGTTGATCTTGTGCGCCCCCCCGTGTAAGAGGTCCTCGCGCTTGAGATAGATGTCCGCGCCGTACTCCTCGGAGAGGTTCCCGGCGTAGTAAAGCGGCGTCGGCCGCCCCGCGTACGGTTCGAGGACGTCGCGGAACTCCGCGTGGAACTCCGGCGTCCGAACGATGGTCTCGAACGCGTGGGTCAACTGGTCGAGCGGCTCGTCCATCACCTCGGGCACGTGCCGGCCGCCGAAGTCGCCGAACTGTCCGCCCTCGCCGCGGGGGAGTCGGTCGTGAGACATGACACATCGTGTCTCACTCTCGTACAAATATCTGCCGCCGTACCGAACCGTCGGTAGAGCCGTCGAACCCACCGATTTCGTGCGTCCCTGTCTTATATATCTCCCGTGTTCACTGTGCACATGACACCCGAACGAACCGAGAACTGGACGTTCTCGGAGGAACCGGGCCGAACGACACGGAAACGGAACCCACGACACCTCTCTCCCCACACATCAGAATATTCGTCCATCTAATCAGAGATTTGTAAAACAATGTTTTGCTGAGAACGCTATTTGTGGATGAATTCACAAGCCTTATCCGTGTGTCGGGCCGCAGTACAGATGCAATGGCGAAAGGAAACGTTGATTTCTTCAACGACACTGGCGGCTACGGTTTCATCTCGACGGACGATGCGGACGACGACGTGTTCTTCCACATGGAAGACGTTGGCGGCCCGGACCTCGAAGAGGGACAGGAAGTCGAGTTCTCCATCGAGAGCTCGCCCAAGGGTCCCCGCGCAGCGAACCTGACGCGCCTGTAAGGTCGATTTCGACCGAAGACGACTCGACTCTCGACAACTCGTGATGGGCGTGCGGTGCCCTGCTGACGAGCGGACGCCCGTTTGACCGGTGCAGTCCCTGTTGCAACTGTCTACACAGCCGACCGTACGACAACGTGCGGTCGGCTGTGTGATGACTTCGACTGGGACTGCATTTCCCGGCAGACGCCGTTTTCACTCCTCCTGAGCGGTCGCGCTGTGGCCACCGACGTGTCGACGCTGACCGGGACGGCTATACCGGCGGGCGTCCGCGTGAACGTATGAACGACGGAACCGCTCCACCGAACGGGGGCTGGTTCGAGGGTGTCGACCGAGCGGACCTCGACGGGGCCGCCGCCGCAATCACCGACGGTGAGGCCGACGAGCCGGACGACTGGCCGGCGCTCGCCGTCGCCTCCGGACGAACAGAGTCGACGGACGCGTACTACGAGTGGCTCCACCAGGTGACGGTGCACGCCACAGCCCGCGTCGTCCGCGAACGCGAACGCGCCGACGACCAGCAGCTGAAACACGCCGTCCGGGCCATGGACGACGCCGCTCGGACGGCGAACGAACTCGCCGAACGCGTCGAGGAGTGGGCCGGAGCGCTCTTCGACGACGTCGGGACAGGAGTCGACGTCGCCGCTCGCGACCCACAGGACCCCACCGAGGAACGGGTCGTCGCGCTCGCCTCGCAGGTGGCGGCGCTGGCGGACGAGCGCGACAGCCTGCGACAGTACCTCGAAACCCACGCGCCCACCGTCGTCCCGAACCTCGCCGAGATGGCCGGACCGGTGCTCGCGTCGCGTCTCGTCGCGCTCGCCGGCGGCCTCGAACCACTGGCGAAGATGCCCGCCGGGACCGTCCAGGTCCTCGGCGCCGAGGACGCGCTCTTCGCGCACCTGCGCGGGCGTGCCCCGTCCCCCAAACACGGCGTCATCTTCACCCACGAGTTCGTCCGCGGGACGCGTCGGGACGACCGGGGGTCGGCCGCGCGTGCCTTCGCCGCGAAGCTCGCACTGGCCGCCCGCGCGGACCACTACGCCGGCGAACGCCGCGACCGACTCCACGCCGACCTGGCCGAGCGGATGGCGCGTATCCGTGCTCGGGCGGAGGAGACAGACGAGAGAGGTGACGGCGCGTGAGCCTCCCCGACGGCGTCGAGCGTCGAACCGTCGACGGACGGTCGCGGCTCGTCACGCGGGGTGAGCCGGTGTACGGCGAGCCCACTGTGGGTGAGTGGCGTGTCTGGGACGCCGGCCGGTCGAAACTCGGTGCGATGCTCGCACTCGACATGGAGACCGGTCTCGGACCCGCACAGTCGGTCCTGTATCTCGGGGCTGCGTCGGGAACGACAGTCAGCCACGTCGCCGACGTCTGTGGCCCCACCTACGCGGTCGAGTTCGCTCCGCGCCCGACACGTGACCTCCTCTCGGTGGCCGCCAGTCGGGAGCGCCTCTTTCCCCTCCTGAAAGACGCCCGGCGGCCGGAGACCTACGCCCACGTCGTCGAAGCGGACCTGGACCTGCTCGTCCAGGACGTCGCGACGCGCGGGCAGGCCGACGTCGCCCTGCGGAACCGACAGTTCCTCGCCGACGACGGTCGGCTGCTCCTCGCGGTGAAAGCTCGAAGCGAGGACGTCACGGCCGCACCCGAGGACGTCTTCGAGCGCGTCCGTGAGCGGCTGTCGGACGGGTACGAACTGCTGGAGACGCGCCGACTCGACAGGTACCACGCCGACCACCTCGCCGTCGTGGCCCGCCCGCGGTGAGAGCCGGCCGGGGTCCACGGTTTATTTAACAGCCGGGAGCGAAGCCCGCGTCGATGGATATCGGTTCGTCGGAGGCGTTCTCACAGCTCGGGACGCTCGGCGTCGAGGAGGAGTTCTACATCGTCGACGAGCGCGGTCGACCGACGTCGGGAATCGGCGACCTGGTGTACGGTGCCGCCCCGCCGGACCTGCTCGAGGACCGACTCGACCACGAACTGTTCAAGTTCACCATCGAGACGCAGACACCGCTTATCGAGTCCGTCGACCGGGTGGACGAGACGGTGCGGTCGGTCAGAGCGGCGCTGGTCGACCACGCCGAACGCCACGGCTACCGCATCGCCGCCGCCGGGCTCCATCCGGCCGCGAAGTGGCGCGAACTCGACCACGCCGAGAAGCCGCGCTATCGCGCACAACTCGACCGGATTCAGTACCCTCAGCACCGTAACACGACGGCGGGCCTGCACGTCCACGTCGGTGTCGACGACGCCGACAAGGCGACCTGGGTCGCGAACGAACTCCGCTGGTACCTCCCGCCACTGCTCGCGCTCTCGGCGAACTCGCCGTACTGGAACGGCTTCGATACGGGACTCGCCTCCGCCCGTGCGAAGGTCTTCGAGGGGCTCCCCAACACGGGGATGCCGACCGCGTTCGACTCCTTCGACTCGTATCTCGCGTTCGAGCGCCAGATGGTCGAGACCGACTCGATCAACGACCGTGGAGAGCTGTGGTACGACGTCCGACCCCACACCGGTCACGGGACCGTCGAGGTGCGGACACCGGACGGGCAGACCGACCCCGCCCGCGTAACCGCGTTCACCGAGTACGTCCACGCGCTCGTCATCGACCTCGCCGAACGGTACGAGGACGGGGAGTCGGGGACCGAAATCCGGCGGGAACTGCTCGACGAGAACAAGTGGCGTGCGATGCGCCACGGTCGGGAGGCGTCGTTCGTCGCGCCCGACGGCGAGTCGGTCGTCGACCTCGTGACCCACGTCGACGCCGAGTGTGACCGGCTCGGCGTCTCCGGACTGCGCGATATCCTCGACGGCGAGTGCTGTTCGACCCGCCAGCGCCGCCTGCACGACGAGGAAGGGATGGACGCGCTCTGTCAGTCACTCCTCCTCTGAACGGCTGTGGTGTCGGGCCGGTCGGCCGCGCCGTTCCCTCCCGCTCGACACACGCCGGCACAAACTATTTCCATCCAGCGTTTTGACCTTCTCCCGAGAACACGATGGCTCCAGAGGACACCGACCCGACCGACGAGACGCACGACACGCCCGACGACGGGTCCGTGACCGACGATGGGCCCGCGGGCCCCGTGGAAGACGCGTCCGACGAGTTCGACGACCTCACGGAGGCGGCGTCGAGCGACAGTTCGACTGCGGCGAAAGCGAAGGCCGCGCGGGAACGGCTCGAAGCCGAGGCCGACCGCGCGGTCGAGGGGTTCGACGAGAACGTCGTCGACCTGCTGGCGTGGCTGCTCGACACCGAGACGCGCGCTCGCATCTACGTCTACCTCCGGCAGCACCCGAGGTCGACGAGCGAGGAGGTCGCCGACGGCACCGGTCTGTACCCGAGTACGGTCCGCGAGGCGCTCGCTGAACTCCACGAGGAGGAGACGGTGACGCGTGGCAAGCGCGAGAGCGCCGGCGCGGGCAACAACCCGTACGAGTACGAGGCCATCGCGCCGTCGGACCTCGTCAACGGCGTCGTCGACCAGGTCCAACGACAGCTCAACACGGTGTTCAACCTCGACCGTCGCCTCGGCGGGGCTGACGCGGCAGACGACGAGTCGCCCGTGACCATCACGGTCGAAGAGGAGGACCGAACGGAGTGACCGAACGCGGGCCCGAAAGCAGTCGATTTTAAGACGTGGCGTCCCCACGCCCGGTGTATGCACGTCGCGCTGGGCGGGACGTTCGACCCGGTCCACGACGGGCACCGTGCCCTGTTCGAGCGGGCGTTCGAGATCGGGGACGTCACCGTCGGCCTCACGAGCGACGACCTGGCACCGAAGACGCGGAACGTCGACCGGTACGTCCGCCCGTTCGAAGAACGCAAGCGCGACCTCGAAACCGAACTCGCCCGGTACTCGACACAGCACGACCGCGAGTTCACCATCCGTCGCCTCGACGAACCGACCGGCATCGCGACCGAACCCGGCTTCGACGCGCTCGTGGTCTCCCCCGAGACGAAGTCGGGGGCCGAGGCGGTCAACCGAATCAGGCGCGAACGCGGGCTCGACCCGCTCGAAATCAGCGTCGTCGACCACGTTCCCGCCGCCGACGGTGACCGCATCTCCTCGACGCGTATCGTCCGCGGCGAAATCGACGAACACGGGTGCCTCACACCCGGTCGTGAGGGACGACCACCCGCACGTGACTCGCCGAACCGCTGACCGCTGACTGCTGGCCGTCGATTGCCGACCGCTGCCCCCTGACCGAGCGAAACCTTCTCACACCCCGTGGATGTATCACGACCATGCGCCCGAAGACTCTCGCCGTCGCCGGGAGCGTCGTCGTCGGCCTCGCCACGTTCGCCTTCGTCGGCTTCGGCGTCACCCACCTCATCGCGCGACGGGCCGCCATCGGAGCCACGTCGGAAGCGTCGCCGCTCATCGGCGCGCCCGCGGGCGTCACGGCCGCCATCGTCAGCGGACTCGTCACCTATTACGTGCTGTGGCGGCACTTCGGCGTCCGAACGGCCCGCGATCACCACTCCGGCGGCTGAAACCCCGCGTCGCGGAGGAGGTCCTTCCAGCGGGTCTGAATCGACAGTCGCGAGACCTCCATCGTCTCGGCGACGCGCGACTGCGAGCGCTCTTCGCCGACGATGAGGCTCCCGGCGTAGAGGCTCGCCGCTGCGACGGCCGCTTTGGACCGCTCGGCATCGGGGACGTGTGAGAGGAAGAGGTCGACCGCGACGGAGCGGGTCTCCGAGCCGACGTCGAGGCTGTCGGCGGCGCGGTCGATGCGGGCCAACCACTCCTCGTTCTCCACCCGGTCGCGCGCCCGGTACATACGTCGTGTTCGACCGCGAACGGTAAAAACCGTCCGTCGGGTCGCCGGGTTCGAAGCGATGGGTTGAATCCGGCGGAGGGAAAAGCGGAGGACGCGCGTGGGTAGCCAAGCCAGGAAACGGCGCAGCGCTTAGGACGCTGTCTCGTAGGAGTCCGCCGGTTCAAATCCGGTCCCACGCACTGAGCGAACGGAGTGACGTCTCGGCTCGGTTCGAATCCGGTCTCACATATCCCGGCTCGAACGTTCGCGTCGTCGACGGCCGGCAGCCGAATCACCGGACAGCCCGACCCCGACGACGTAAACCCTTATCCCACCGGCGTTCGAGGTACTGACCAATGGCGACCCTCTCGGAGCTCCTTGACTACCTCATCACGGACGTCGACGGTGTGTTCCTCTTCTCACCGAACAGTTCGTTCTACGAACAGGTCGTGAACAACGACGCCGAGACCGAGGTCGTGGTCGTCGCCCCACAGAACGCAGTCGATGCCGAGTCGTTCGTCGAACTCCCGCTGGAGTTCGAGAACGTCCGCGACCGCATCCGGTTCGGCATCGAGGGCGCCATGGACCGCGGCCTCGTCGCGGAGGGTGACGACCTCGCGTGCTCGGTTGCGGTCTTCGACGGCGACCCCGACTCCGTCGTCCGCGTGCGCGTCGACGAGTCGATGCGCTCTGGGCTGTACGACCTCTTCACGCACTCCCGGGCGGAACCGGGCGTCATCCGCGACGTCTTCGAGGTGGCCATCGAACTGGGCAAGAAGGGACAGAAGGGCAAGCCCGTGGGCGCACTGTTCGTCGTCGGCGACGCCGGCAAGGTGATGAACAAGTCCCGACCGCTGTCGTACAACCCGTTCGAGAAGTCCCACGTCCACGTGGGCGACCCCATCGTGAACGTGATGCTGAAAGAGTTCTCGCGGCTCGACGGCGCGTTCATCATCTCCGACTCGGGCAAGATCGTCTCCGCGTATCGCTACCTGGAACCGTCGGCCGAGGGGGTCGACATCCCCAAAGGGCTCGGCGCACGGCACATGGCCGGTGGTGCGATCACGCGCGACACGAACGCGACGGCCATCGTGCTGTCGGAATCGGACGGCCTGGTGCGGGCGTTCAAAGGTGGCCAACTCATCTTGGAGATCGACCCGGAGGACTACTGACGATGCAGACGGCTGTGGAGGCGCTCGATGCGGTCCCGACACGTGTGTGGATTGCGCTGGCCGTGGTCGTCCTCGGCGTCCTCTTGGGGTATCTGACGAGCGCCGTCCTCGTGCGTGTCCTCCAGCGCCTCGGCGTCCCGGACACCATCGAGGGAACGTCGTTCGAGCGTACCGCCCGCGACTTCGGCACGTCAACGGTCGTCATCATCTCTCGGCTCGCGCGGTACTTCGTCATCGGCTTTGCGGTCCTCGTCGCGCTCTCGCTCGTCGGCCTCAACTACGTCGACCAACTCGGCAGCGCCATCGCGGCGTTCTTCCCGCAACTGTTCGCGGCGACGCTCATTCTCATCGTCGGACTAGTGGTCGCGGACAAAGTCGAACTGTTCGTCGCCGAACTCCTGCGAGGGGTCAAACTGGAGCGCGTCGACGTCATCCCGCTGGGAGCGAAGTACAGCGTCCTCTTTCTCGCCACGCTCATCGCTCTCTCGCAGGTCGGTGTCGCGACCGGAGCGCTGATGGTGCTCTTCGCGGCGTACTTCTTCGCGCTCATCGTGCTCACGGTCGTCGCGTTCAAACAGATGCTCGCCTCGGGCGCGGCGGGCATCTACCTCCTGCTGAATCAACCGTACGGAATCGGCGACGAGATACGCGTCGGCGACACCCGCGGTATCGTCTCCGAGATGGACCTGTTCGTCACCCACATCGAGTCCGACGGGGAGGAACTCATCCTCCCGAACGACCAGGTGTTCGAACGTGGTATCGCTCGAATCCGCTGAACACCCCGGTCACCGGGCCGGTCGGAACCCACTTCGTTGGGCTTCCGTCCCCCGTTTCACGCGCCATTAATCGAGGACGGGTTCGTTTCACGCACTCATAATCGAGGACGTCGCTGTTACCATATATTCATTAAATACTGACTTTCAGATTAATATTGAATTTTCCACATTTTCACCCGTGATAGTTGGTGAGTTGATGTTATATACCTCCTCTCGAACGGTGAAACTGACGACCCCGCGGCAGGGGTCGCCTGGCACGCGAACCATCAACCATGTCCGAATCTTCGAACTCTCTGGCACGCGAACCCACGCGGACGACGACGGTCCGCAGTACCGACACGACGACCCCACGCACCGGCTACGACGCATCCACGGTGGCCGAGACGCTCCTCCGGGCCTTCTACGCACAGGACGAGCGCGAGGCCTGCATCCGGGCCGGCGATGCGGCCGGCGCCACCCACGCGGCGAACACCGCCCGCGACCTGATGGGCGAGGCGTTCGCCGCGGAGTTCCCCCACGTCCCCGAATCGGAGGCGCACCTCGCCGGCGTCCGCTTCGTCGAGGCGCTCTTCGTCCAGGACGAAATCGAGAACCGCGACGACTTCGCGGCGGCCGTCGAGGGCGGACTCGACGCGACGCTCCTCCTGACGGACGCGACCCCTCGCGACGGGCCGCTCCTCGACGACGCCCGCTGGGACCTGGTCGAGTCGTACCTCGACGAGGTCTGTGAGTACGCAGGTATCGACGGCGACTACGCCGAGGCACAGACTCGCTTCTGGAAGCTCCACGGGCAGCAGATGAACTGGATGGACGCTGCGGCGACCGCCCACCGGATCAAGGTCGAGTCGATGCTCGACGGGGCCGCGGCCGACCCCGGCGACGTCGCTCGCCTCGCCGACTACTTCGTCGCCGGTGTCGCCGGCCACGACCAGTGGGCCGACGACGAGGTCGAAGCCGTCGACGGCGTCGTCGGCCTCGTCACCACCTACTACGACGAACTGTTCACCCTCCGCGACGACGAGTGAGTACACGTACGACGGCGCACACACCCCTCGACTGAATCGCGGTCCCGATACCCGGACAAGACACGAGACCCCTCACGCACGAGACCCAAAACGGCCCTCAGTCGTCCTGCCTGGCACGCACGGGACGACGACCCCTCGTTTCTCTCACGCCCTCCTGCTCGTCGGCCGACACCGGGCGTTCTGTTCAGATTCACAGAAATTCTTCAAACCGTTGTAGTATCGGACGCATTAAGCCGCCTGGAACAGTACTGGTGACACCTACGATGTCTTCGCTGTCCCCGCCTGTCTACGTCGAAGCTCTCCACAGCGCAGATACCCCGATGCTCATCTTCGATCTGAACTTCCTCGTCCGCGACGTCAACCGCGCGGGGCAGTCGTTCACGGGCTACACCCGCGATGAACTGGTCGGTGAACCCGTCTCGGTCCTCGCCGGTGACGACGACGTCGTCGACGAGATCGTCGAGACGCTCATCCGCGGCGAACCCTGGCAGGGTGAGTTCGGTCTGCAGACGAAGTTCGGCACCCGGGTGTACGGCCGGGGTTCGACGGCTCCGATCATCGTCGGCGGGAAGACGAAAGGGTACGTCGCGGTCTTCGTCGACACGACGAAGCAGCGCCGGTACGCCAGCACCTCGCGCGTGCTGAGCCGACTGCTCCGCCACGACCTGCGCAACGAACTGAACCTCCTGTACGGCTACGTCGACCAGGCCGCGGCGCAGACGGACGACCCCGACGCGCTCGACGCCCTCGAGCGGGCGCGCGAGCAGGTGATGCAGGTCGTCGGCCGCTCCGACCGCGTCCGCAAACTCCGTGAACTCCTCGAGCAGTCGTACGACGCCGAGAGCAGCCCCGTCCGTCTCGCGGAGGCACTCGAAGAGCGTGTCACCGCCGCCCAGCGGCGGTTTCCCGACGCCGAGTTCTCGCTCGACCACGTTCCGGGGGTGCGCGTGTACGCCGACGACCTCCTCCCCGCGGCGCTCGACGCCCTCCTCGAGAACGCGGTGGTCCACAACGACAAGGAGGTCCCGCGCGTGACGGTCGACGCCGTCGACAGGCAGACCGACGTGCTCATCAGGATCTGTGACAACGGCCCGGGCGTCCCCCCCGCACAGCGCGACCTCATCTTCGGCCGCGAAGACGAGGACGTCGTTCACCACGGAACCGGCCTCGGACTGTTCTTGGTCGACAACATCGTCGACAACTACGACGGGGCGGTCTGGGTCGAGGACAACGACCCTGAGGGCGCGGTGTTCGCCGTCCGCCTCCAGCACGCCTCCGACGCAGTCGTCGAACAGGACGCCGTGGAGCCGAGCGTCGAAGACTGATTCCTCCCCTAGTCGTTCGCCGCGTCCTCTCGGGAGACGACACGCGCGGGGACGCCGGCGACTGTCGCCCCCGGCGGGACGTCCCGGTCGACGAGCGAGTTCGCGGCCACCTGTGCGTCCGCGCCGATTCGGACCCCCGGGAGGACGACCGCTCCGGCCCCGATCATCGCCCGTTCACCCACGTGTACCTCCCCGGTCCGATACTCCTCCTGGAGGAACTCGTGACAGAGGAGCGTCGCGTCGTACCCGATGATGGCGTCGTCCTCGACGGTGATGAGTTCGGGCCAGAAGACGTCCGGCGTCGACTCCAAGCCCCACGCGACGCCCGCTCCCACGCGCATCCCGAGCGCCCGGAAGAGGTGGTTCTTCAGCCGGAGGCTCGGGGAGGCGCGGGCGAGGAGGACGACCGCGTAGTTCCGCGACACCGCGAGCGGCGACTTCGCTTCGGTCCACCGCATCAGGGAGTTGCCGTCTCCCCGCGTCGGATGCCGTGTCAGGCGGTCGTGGCGGCGTCCCGTCTTCGCGTCCTCGTCGGCGCCGTCGTGGGCGTCTGTCACGACTCCGGCTTCGACAGCGGCGAGTAAAAAGCCTCTCTGCGTTCGTCGCCCCCGTCGCTCAGTCCACGACGGCCGCGAGCGGCCGTCGCGACGACCGGCCCGGTTCGGGGTCCGCGTAGCCGAGGCGGAAGAGGTGCTGGACGACCCCCGTCTCGACGCCGAGCGTCTCGACCAGTTCCTCGCGGAGGTCGGCGAGTTCGAGCACCTGGCTCATCGGATGGACCGAGAGCCCCTCGGTGGTCGCGAACAGTGCCAGTCGCTCGAACGTCTGCCCCACCCGGACGCGCGCGCTCAGCGTGTCCGCGTCCGAACCGAGGGCGACCACCACCGGCGCGCTCTCGACGAGCACCGAATCCGTCGCCGCCTGCCGGTCGCCGAGGTCGAGATGCGTCACCACCAACTGCCCCAGTTTGGCCTTCACCCACGACGGTTCGAGCGCCCCGTTGCCGATCCACTCGCCCAGTTCGCGCCGGTACGACGGGTTCTCGAACTGTCTGCGGTCGGCGCGGGTTACCAGGTCGCCGAGCGCCGCCTTCGTCTCCGCGCTCTCGACGAACCGGGCCCAGATGTCGGCGTCGGTCACAGCCTCGGCGAGCGCACCGCGCGTCGTCGGCGACACCTCGCCGTAGAAGGGGCCGTGGTTCGTCGACCGCTCGGTGAGCGCCTCGAACAGGCCGCCACGGAGCGCCGACCGCGACCCGTCGGGTGCGAGCACGACCCGCGCGACGTGGACGAAGCGGTCGTCGTCCGGGTGGTCGCTCGTCCCGTCCGGGAAGTAAGTCACCTCGTGGTCGAAGTCGAACCGCTCGGCGGCGACGAGGAGGTTCTCGAGCGCACAGCCGACGCTCACGAACAGTTCTCTGCGGTCGGCGTCCGCGACCGGCAGCCACCGCTCGGTGTCGGCGTAGACGTCGACCCCGCCGTCGTCGACCGAGAAGCGCCACGGCTGGGTGTTGTGGCTGGAAGGGGCGAGAACCGCGTAGCGGACGAGGAACGCGAACTGCGTCTCGGGTGACGCGTCGTCGGGGAACTCGTCCGCGGACACGGCCCACGGGTCTCCGGCGTCTGCTGGACGGTCCATGCTCCTCGTTCGTCACGAGGGGCGAAGAAGATTGTGCGGCGGGGTTACTCGCCGCGGAGTTCGTTCATGTGGTCGATGCGCCGTCTGACCAGGTCGTGCTTGCCGATGTCGTGGCGGACCCGGAGGCCCTCCCCGGCGGCGGCGAGCGCGCCGTCGGCGACGGCTTCGGCCTTCTCGATGGTGTCGCCGAGGCCGACGACGGCGAACGACCGCGACGTGGTGGTGTAGATGCCGTCCTCGCGGGCGTCGACCGAGGCGTAGAACAGCAGGGCGTTGCCGACGCTCTCCTCGTCGACCGTTATCTTCGCCCCCGCGACGGGGTCGGTGGGGTAGCCGTCGGGGACGGCGTACTTGCACACCGTCGCCTGCTCGTCGAAGTGGAGTTCGGGGAGCGGTTCGCCCTCTCGGGCGGCGGTCAGGACGTCGAGGAACGGCGTCCGGAGCACCGGAAGCGTGTTCATCGCCTCGGGGTCGCCGAAGCGGGCGTTGAACTCGACGACCTTCGGCCCCTCGGTGGTGAGCATGAACTGCCCGTACAGGACGCCTTTGTAGTCGGGCAGGGCGTCGACGACGGCCTCGATGACCTCGACGGCCGCGGCGTAGTCACCCTCGGTCATGAACGGCAGGTCGAGCGAGGCGTCCGAGTACGACCCCATCCCGCCCGTGTTGGGTCCCTCGTCACCCTCGTAGGCGCGCTTGTGGTCCTGGACCGCCGGCGTCACGCGGACGTCGCCGTTGGCGACGAACGCCTGGACGGTGAACTCCTCGCCGACCAGCCGTTCCTCGAGGACGACTCTGTCGTACTGTTCCTCGCGGAGGTACGCCTTCGCACCCGCCTCGTCGACCTGGTCGCCGATGACCTTGACGCCCTTCCCACCTGTCAGGCCGGCGGGCTTGACCGCGAGGTCGCCGTCGAACGCGTCGATGTAGTCGCAGGCGGCCTCGACGTCGTCGAACACCTCGAACGCCGGACAGCCCGGGACGTCGTTCTCCTGCATGAACCGGCGCTGGTACGCCTTGTCGGTCTCGATGCGTGCGTCTTCTTTCCGGGGGCCGAAGGTGTACACCCCGCTCTCGTCGAGCGCGTCCGCGACGCCGGCTTCGAGCGCCGACTCGGGGCCGATTACGGCCAGCGTCGCGCCGACCTCGTCGGCGTAGGCGACGATGTCGTCGACGTCGGTCTCGCCGATGGTCTCGACTCGCTCGGCGAGGCGGGCGATGCCCGGGTTGCGGTTCGACGCGCAGGCGTACAGGGCACAGTCGTCGGCGACTGCACGGGCGATGGCGTGTTCGCGGCCGCCTCCTCCCACCAAGAGTACGGTCTCCGTCATTATCGGAGGACTTCAGCACGAGAGTGTAAAGGTTGCCTTTCGCGCGAAGCGATGTGTACACGGCTGTGCGTATCCGTGTGGCCGGGTACCGACGCCGGAACGACCGCCGTCAGTCGAGCGCGGTGGCACCCTCTCTCGAGTCCATGTCGACCGACGGCATCCCTGACGTCGGTGTCGTGTACGCAGTCGGTTTCTTCTGTGCCGTCGTTCCGGGGTACTCGATGGGGTCCGTCCGGACCGCTGCGAGGTTCCGAATCACTCCCTCGATGAGGTCACCGGACGTGTTCACGAGGTCGGCCTCCGGGAGCCGTTCTCTGGCGGGTCGGGTGTATTCGACCAGTTTCTCCCAGGGGTAGCTGGCGTAGAAGACGACTCGCATGCTGGCGATGTTCGGGTCGGCGTGGTCGCGAAGCCGACAGACGAAGTTCACCCCTTCGTGTATCCTGTTGCCGTCGTTGTACCGATAGCTCTCTCCCACCCGTTGGACGTCCGAGACGAGCAGGTCGAAGTCGTTGTCCTCGTCGAGTATCGCGACGGCCCGCTCCGAACTCGCCGCCGTCGTGACCGTCACCCCGAGCGCCCGAAGGATTCGTCGCTCGCCCAGGAGTTTGTGCGGGTTGTCGTCGACCCAGAGGACGCGCCCACCGCGGGCAGTGTCGACGTCCGAACCGAGGGTTTCGATGGTCGCCAGCAACTGCTCGGTTTCGAGCCGGCTGTCTAACTGGAGTGTCTCGACTGCGGCTTTGACCTCGGGCCGTGTCACGGTAATCTCGACGTTCCCGCCTCTGAACGACTCGAGCCGTTCCCACGGGACGAGCAAGACGGCCGCCGCCGTACCGAGGAGGAAGAGTGTGGTCGAGTCGACGCGCGCGCCGTACTCGACGCTCAGGAGCCGAACCCCCACGAGTCCGAGCGCGACGGCCGCCACGACGACCCGCGAACGTCTGGAAAACGCGTTCATCACCCCTTCGCATTCGTACTGTCGAGAGTTAACAATTTACGTAGATTCGACCCCTCGGTGCGTGGCGTCTTTACGTCACGGAACCGATTCACACCCATGGACCACGCCGGACGCAACCGACTCGACGAGGAGGAGAGCCCCTATCTCCGCCAGCACGCCGACAACCCCGTCCACTGGCAGCCGTGGGACGAGCAGGCACTGGCGGAAGCGCGCGAGCGCGACGTCCCGGTCTTCCTCTCCATCGGCTACTCCGCCTGTCACTGGTGTCACGTCATGGAAGAAGAGTCGTTCGCCGACGAGGAGGTTGCGGCGTTCCTCAACGACAACTTCGTCCCCATCAAGGTCGACCGCGAGGAGCGCCCCGACATCGACTCGGTGTACATGACCATCTGCCAGCGGACCACGGGGCGCGGCGGGTGGCCGCTGTCGGTGTGGCTGACGCCCGACGGCCGGCCCTTCTTCGTCGGGACCTACTTCCCACCGACGGCCCGGCAGGGGATGCCCGGGTTCGTGGACGTGCTCGAACGCCTCGCCGAGTCGTGGGAACAGGACCGAGACGAGATAGAGAACCGCGCCGACCAGTGGAGTTCGTTACTCCGAAACGAACTGGAGGAGACGCCCGACTCCGGCGGAGAGGTCTCCTCGGAGGCGCTCTCGAACGCCACGAGCGCCGCGCTCCGCAGCGCCGACCGCGAGCACGGCGGGTTCGGGTCGTCGGGGCCGAAGTTCCCTCAACCATCGCGGCTCGACCTCCTCATGCGGTCGTACGTCCGGACCGGCCGCGACGAGCCCCTGCAGGTGGTCACGCGGACGCTCGACGCGATGGCCGACGGCGGACTGTACGACCACCTCGGCGGGGGCTTCCATCGGTACGCCACCGACCGCCAGTGGGTCGTCCCGCACTTCGAGAAGATGCTGTACGACAACGCCCTCCTCCCGCGGGTCTACCTCGGGGCGTACCAGCTCACGGGGACCGAGCGGTACGCACAGGTCGCTCGGGAGACGTTCGCCTTCCTCGACCGCGAACTCTCCCATCCCGGGGGCGGCTTCTACAGCACGCTCGACGCCCGGAGCGGGGGGGAGGAGGGGACGTTCTACGTGTGGACCCCCGAACAGGTCGCCGACGTCCTCGACGACGAGGAGTTGGTGAGTCTCGTCTGTGACCACTACGGTATTACACCCGGCGGGAACTTCGAGGGCGGGTCGACGGTCCTGACGCTCGCAGCGAGCCTCGCGGACCTCGCCGAGGAGTACGACGCTCCCGTCGAAGAGGTCCGCGAGCGCCTCGGCGAGGCCCGCGACCGCCTCTTCGCGGCCCGTGAGGAGCGCGTTCGGCCGGCGCGAGACGAGAAGGTGCTCGCCTCGTGGAACGGGATGGCGGTCTCGGCGCTGGCGATGGGCGGCCGCGTCCTCGACGAGACGTACACCGAGCGGGCCGCCGAGGCGCTCGCGTTCGTCCGCGAGGAGCTGTGGGACGCGGACGAGAGACGGCTCGCTCACCGATACAAGGACGGCGACGTGAAGGGCCCCGGGTTCCTCGAGGACTACGCCTTCCTCGCGCGCGGCGCGTTCGACCTGTATCAGGTGTCGGGCGACGTCGAACACCTCGCGTTCGCACTCGACCTCGCGCGGGTCGTCGAAGCGGAGTTCTGGGACGCGGAGCGACGGACGCTGTACTTCACACCCGCGAGCGGCGAGGGGCTGGTGACGCGACCACAGGAGCTGTCGGACCAGTCGACGCCGTCGTCGCTCGGGGTGGCGGTGGACCTCCTCTTCGACCTCGACAGCTTCGTGCCCGACGCCGACTTCGCCGACGTCGCACGGCAGGTGCTCGAGACGCACGCGAACCGCATCCAGGGCAACCCGATGGAGCACGTCTCGCTCGCGCTCGCCGCCGAGAAGTACCATCAGGGGGTGCTCGAACTCACGCTCGCGGCCGACGAGCGACCCGCGGCGTGGCGCGAAACGCTCGCGGCGCGCTACCTGCCCGCGGCCGTCGTCACACAGCGACCCGCAACCGACGCGGGAGTCGGCGAGTGGCGCTCGGTGCTGGGCCTCGACGAGACGCCGCCGGTCTGGGCGGGCCGGGAGGCGCGCGACGGCCCGACGGTGTACGCCTGCGAAGGATTCACCTGCTCGCCGCCGAAGTCGTCGGTCGACGAGGCGCTGGCGTGGGTCGAAAGCGGGGTCGAAGAGTAAGGGAGTCTCAGTCGTCGGCTTCGATGTCGTCGGCCGCGAGCCGCTCTGCGAGGTACACCGCGATGGGGGCGTCGGCGTCCTCGACGAACCGCACGAGTTCCGCGCCGTCGCGTTCGACGACGACCGTCGGAATGCGTTCGATGTCGTACTCGTCGACGCCCGGCCCGACCTTCGACCCGTCGTCTGCCTTCTCGACGGGGTAGTGGCCGACGTTCTCCTCGGGGACCCCCGCGGCCGCCAGCGCGGCACCGAAGTCGGGCAACTGCGACCGGCAGTCCTTGCACCAGTCGCCGCCCCACACCTTGAACACGAGGCCGTCCCGCGAGAGGGCGTCGACCACGTCCGGGTAGGAGTCGGCGTCCCACGCGGGGTTCGGCTGCATCGTCTCGAGTCGCTGGGTCTCGCTCATCGGTCGCGATTGGGAACGGAAGGATATAACGCTGTTCGGCGACGCGCTCCGGCGTCGCGGTCACCGCCGCCTGATTTGATGCGCGCCGTCTTCGCCCGTGACGGCGACGTCGAACGGCTGGGTCATCGTCGCGAGCGTCTGTTCGTCGTGAGCACCGGGGTCGATGCTGGCGACGAGCACCGCCTGTTCCCTGTCGACCCGCCCGCTGAGGACGTGGACGAAGCGGAACACGGCGTTGAGCGTGGCGTGCTGTAACAGCGCGGTCAGTGAGTCCAGTTCGACGAGAATCGGACCGTCGACGTCCTCGAACACCCGGGTGAGCGCGACGCCGTATTCGGTCAGACTGTCGGGCCCCCCGACCGAGTAGACGCGTTCGTCATCGAGTCCATCGGGGGCGCTCGGCGCGACCAGCCGCGTCTCGGCGTCGAGCTCGAACCCCGGTGGGAGACGTCCGAACCGGACGTCGACCGTGGTGAGGCGGCCACTGCCGAGGCGAGCGGTTACGTCGAACGACGGCCGGGGCGCGAGCGCGGCCCCGTGGACGAGAACCGACGATTCGTCTTCGTGGAGGGCGACCCGCTCGTCCGTTGCACTACTCATGTTGTCTTATTGAATCGTGTCCGAGTATATAAAGACACGCCACACCGACTCCGCCGGCCGGTCCGTCACCGGTTTATCACCGGCTGTGCAATCGAGCGTATGGACCGGAGCATCCTCGACACCGTCGGCTCCCCGCTCGTACAGGTCTCGTCGCCCGAGGGGACGACAGTGGCGGCGAAGGTCGAGTCGAAGAACCCGGGCGGGTCGGCGAAGGACCGCCCCGCCCTGGCGATGGTCGAAGCGGCCGAGGAGGCCGGCGACATCGAACCCGGCGACGCCCTCGTCGAACCGACGAGTGGTAACACGGGAATCGGGCTCGCCGTCGTCTCCGCGGCGAAGGGGTACGACCTCACCGTCGTGATGCCCTCGTCGAAGTCGCCGGAGCGCCGCGGCATCATGAAGGCGTACGGAGCGACCATCGAACTGGTCGACGGCGACATCTCCGCCGCGAAAGACCGTGCGGACGAACTCGAGGCCGAGGGGATGTACCAGCTTCGACAGTTCGAGAACCCCGCCAACCCCGACGCTCACTACCGGACGACCGGCCCGGAGATCATCGAACAGGTCGGCGACCGCGAGATCGACGCGTTCGTCGCCGGCGTCGGGACCGGGGGGACCATCTCGGGGACGGGTCGACGCCTCCGCGAGGCGTTCCCCGACATGGAGGTCGTCGCCGTCGAGCCCGCCGACAACGCCGTCCTCTCCGGCGGCGAACCCGGCGTGGACGACTTCCAGGGGATGGGGCCGGGGTTCGTCTCGCCGAACCTCGACGTCGACCTCCTCGACAACGTCGAGACCGTCACCATCGACGACGCGGAAGCCGAGTGCCGGCGGCTGGCGCGCGAGGAGGGCATTCTCGTGGGGCAGTCGAGCGGCGCGTCGAACCTCGTCGCCCGCCAGGTGGCCGGCCGGCTGGCGGACGCGGGTGTCGACGACCCGCTCGTCGTCACCGTGTACTGGGACAGCGGCGAGCGCTACATGTCGACCGGGATGTTCGACGCGTAATCGCCCGTTCGCGGTTATCCCGCGTCGTACTCCGCGGCCGTCAGGCGAACGACGACCGTCTCGTCCACGTCGCGGAGGTCGTACTCGGGCAGGCCGCCCTCGACACGTGCGGCGAACATGGGTTCGGCCAGTCGGCCGTCGACGACACCGAAGATGGCCACGTACTCGTCGGTCTCGTCGGGGTCGAGTCGCCCGTCTCTGACTTTCGTCGCGAGGTCGCGCGAGAGCCACTCCTGCTCGTCGATGGAGGGGTCGCACACGAGCGACCGGTCGGCGAAGCGCACGAGATACCAGTTCAGGTCGTTGAGGAGCGCGACCGCCGCGCCGAGGCTCACCGTGTCGACGGCGACCGCGTTGAAGAAGGGCTCGTCGAGGTCGTACGTCGACAGCGCCGCTCGCGACGTCTCCCGCGAGAGGAGTTCGTAGCGGAGGTTCACGTCATCGGAGCCGACGATACAGACCCGCGTCACGTCTGCGGGGTCGCCGTGCGCCAGTAAAGTGGTTGTGGTCGGCGGCGTCGGTCAGTGCAACCAGGCGTCGACGCACCCGCGCGAGCAGAAGACGAGCCGCTCGCGTTCCACACCGAGCTTTCCCTCGGTGGCACGCTCGCGGAAGAGTTCCATCCCGTAGTGGTCGTCGTCGAGGGCGACGTCGACCCCGCAGGCTGCGCAGTCGTCGACTCCCGCGCGCCAGTAGGCGTACGACCTGACGTCCTGGACGACCCAGTCAGAGCCAGGGTGGTGGCGGGAGGCATGGCGTTTCGTGTGGGACATGGGTGAGCGTAGGTGCTCCACCGACGTAAATCCATTTTTGTGTTATTGTTCACGCTGTTTCGGAGAATACTTCGCGCAACTATCCAGTGGCAGTGGACGAACTGTGTCGAGTGAGCGCGTAAGTGACCGCGTATCGATTTCGGCTCGCGACCGCTCACCCGTCGACCCCCGGTCACTCGGTCTCGTCGACCACCTCGACGTCGCGGGCGACGCTGGCAGCGTGGTCGAGCAGGTCGTCCGGTTCGGCGGCTTCGACGGCCGCCCGCGTCCCGGCCGTCTCGGGGTGCGGCGGGGCGACCCGTTCACAACCGACGGGGAGGGTCGCGTCGTCGAACGTCCCCAGTTCGCGAGCACGGGCGACGACGTCGGCCTTGTCCCAGGCCAAAAGCGGTCGGTGTACCGGGTAGTCGACGACGGCGTCGGTGACCGCGAGGTTCGGGCCGGTCTGACTCGACTTCTGTCCGACGACCTCGCCCGTCGCGAGCGCGCTCGCGCCCTCGCGGTCGGCGACGACGGCCGCCATCCGGAGCATCGCGCGCCGGAGTGAGAGCATCCGTGTGTCGTCGGTCTCGTCCACGACGCGCTCGACCACCGGTCCGCCGGGAACGACTCGGAGTCTCGTATCGGCGTTCGGCGCGCGCTCCCCGAGGAACGCCGTGGTCTCGACCGCACGCGCACGGTGGTCAGCGCCCCCGTACGCGCCCAGGTCGACGTAGAGCGGGACGACGTGACAGCCTCTGCGGAGGAGCTGCCACGCGGCGACGGGCGAGTCGATGCCACCGCTCACGAGGGCCACGACGGTCCCCTGGGTGCCCACCGGCAGGCCCCCCGGCCCGTCGTACTGGACGACACTCGCGAACGTCCCGCTCGACCGGCACTCCACGCGATACACCCTGTCGGGGTCGTCGAGGTCGACCCGGCCGCCGACCCGTTCGAGTATCGCTCGACCACCGACCCGCTCGACGTCGTGCCCGGTGAGTTCCCGTTCCTCCCCGTCGTCGACGACCGAGGCGCGGACGGCGAACGTCGCGTCCGGCGGGTGGGTCGCCGCGAGGTCACACAGCGTCTCGACAGCCGCCTCGACCGTCGGCTCACAGCGCCGCGCCGGCCGCGTCCAGACGACGCCGGGTGTCTCGGCGGCCGCCCGCGCACAGGCGTCGGTGTCGCCACCCTCGACGTAGAGTCGCGCCCACGACTGGTCGACCGTCGCATCGAGACCGCGGTCGGCTAAGACGGCGTCGAGGTTCGTCGCGAGGCGACGGCGCATCCGCCGCCGGACGACACTGCTCTTCGCTCCGAGTTCGCCGTAACCGACCACGACGACGTCGTCCGCCTGAGTGTGGGCCACAATCCCGGTAGCGGCGCACCGGGCTTTGCGTTTCCGGCCATCGCTCCGCGGAAGTTGGGTGGTCTCCCGTCGAAGCTATTGAGTACTCGGGAGGATTAATATAAATGGATTAGTACGCCTCGGCCAACTTGGAGATATCGTCCGACTCCGCCGACGTTCTCTTCGCTCCTGCCATGTCTGACCTTCCCGACGGTTCACACGTCCGCACGGCCGCCCCACCAGTCGACCTCGACCTCGACACCGACGCCGACGGCGAGGTCGCGCTCGACGACCCCGACCTGTATCTGAACCGCGAGCTCTCCGAACTCGCCTTCCAGCGCCGGGTTCTGAATCAGGTGCTCGACGACCGGAACCCGCTCCTCGAGCGGGTCCGCTTTCTCGCCATCGTCACGAAGAACCTCGACGAGTTCTTCATGAAGCGCGTCGGGGGGCTGAAACAACAGATCGACGCCGGGGTGACCGAACGGACGACCGACGGTCGAACCCCCCACGAACAGTGGGCGGCCGTCCACGAGGCGGCCGCGCCCATGTTCGCGCGCCAGTCGGCGTGTTACCGGGAGGTCCTCAGACCGGCGCTGGCCGAGGCGGGTCTCGAGGTCGCTGACTACGACGACCTCACGGACGCCCAGGAGGCGAAGATGCGTTCGTACTTCGAAGAGAGCGTGTTGCCGACGCTGACCCCGCTGTCGTTCGACCCGGCGCACCCGTTCCCGTTCATCTCCAATCGCTCGCTCTCGCTCGCGGTACTCACCCGGAAGCGCGGCGAGACCGACCCGACGTTCACGCGGGTGAAGATTCCACAGAACCGACCGCGGCTGGTCGAGGTCGACACCGACGACGAGGGCCGACGGTTCGTCCTCCTCGAAGAGGTCGTCCGCGCCAACCTCGACCTGCTCCTCCCGAACGTCGACATCGTCGACACTGCGCTCTTTCGGCTCACGCGAAACGCCGAGGTCCGGCGGAACGAGGAGGTCGCCGAGGACCTCATCGAAGCGATTCAGGAGGTGCTCGAACAGCGGCGGTTCGCGTCCGCGGTCAGGATGGAACTCGAGGCGGGCGCACCCGACGCGATTCGCGACCTGCTCATGGAGCAACTCGACCTCGCCGAGCGGGAGGTGTACGACCTGGAGGGTCCCATCGACTACCGCGAGTTCATGGACCTCACCGACCACGACCGGCCCGAGTTGAAACTCGACGACTGGTCGCCGCTTCCCCACCCGCGCCTGCCGGCAGACGGCGGTCTCACGGAGTCGACAGACGGTCACGAGGTGACGGTGTTCGACGAGATTCGCCGCGACGACATCCTGCTGCACCACCCGTATCACTCCTTCACCGACACGGTCCAGCGCTTCCTCGACGAGGCCGCCCACGACCCGGACGTTCTCGCCATCAAGGCGGCAATCTACCGGACGGCGTCGGACTCGAAGGTGATACAATCGCTCATCGACGCCGCCGACAACGGCAAACAGGTGGCGGTGATGGTCGAACTCAAGGCGCGGTTCGACGAGCAGAACAACCTCGAGTGGGTTCGCACGCTGGAGGAGGAGGGCATCCACGTCGCCTACGGCACCGTGGGGCTGAAGACTCACACGAAGACCGCGCTCGTGGTGCGAGAGGAGAACGACGGCGTCCAGTTGTACTCGCACGTCGCCACCGGCAACTACCACTCGGGCACGGCGAAAGGCTACGTCGACCTCGGTCTCCTCACCGCGGACCGCGATATCGGGCAGGACCTGGTCAAGGTGTTCAACTTCTTCACCGGGCCGTCGCTCGACGAGGAGTTTCGGAAACTACTCATCTCGCCCGTCACCATGCGAGCGCGCCTGACAAGGATGGTCCGTCGTGAGGCCGACCACGCCCGCGCGGGCCGTCGGGCGCGCATCGTCGTCAAGGCCAACGCGCTGGAGGACCCCGACCTGGTCGAAGAACTGTACCGCGCGTCGATGGCCGGCGTCGATATCGACCTGGTCGTCCGCGACATCTGCCGACTCAGACCCGGCATCGAGGGGCTCAGCGAGACCGTCGACGTCTACAGCATCGTCGACCGCTTCCTGGAGCACTCGCGTATCTTCTACTTCGAGAACGGGGGAGCCCCCGAGTACTACATCGGCTCTGCCGACTGGATGACGCGCAACCTCGACAAGCGGGTCGAGGCTGTCACTCCCGTCACCGACCCGGACGTTCGCGAACAGCTCCGATTCGTCCTCGAACTCTGCCTCCGTGACAACCGCTCGGCGTGGACGATGAACCCGGACGGGACGTACGACCAGCGCACCCCGGGCGAGGACGAACCGACTGTCTGCACGCAAGACGTCCTGATGGCGTGTACCCGCGCGGCCCACGAGACCGGGGACGACCGCGGAATCGTCCCCGAACACCCCGCGATCGAGACGACACTGCTCCTCGAGGGGTCGGCGCCGGCCCCGTCGGACGACCGCACACCCGCAGAACCCCCCACGGAAATCGATGCCGGGTCAGATTCGGCTGTCGCTTCCGAGTCGGAGACTGACCCATCGGAGACCGACCCGGACGACACACTCCCGGCGATTCTCGAAGCGCACCCGAATCGGTGGTACGTCCCCGACAGCCAGCGCTACGCGTTCGCGGTACGGACGCCGACGGGGGACCGCGCCTACCGGGAGACGGCGGACGCGGCAGCAGCTCTCGTCGAGCGGTACTGGGTAGACAGCGGTACGGACGAGCGCTGAAGAGAGTCGCCGTGAGAACCGGCTCAGGAGAGGTCGCTCATCGTCCGCTGCATCGACCAGTACGCGGCCGTCTGCCGGACGCGACCGCTCGAACACGCTCTCGTGCCGCCGTCGGGAGTGCGGCTCGGGTGGCTGTCGGTGTCGGGCGTGAGCGAGTCGGTGGGTGCGGCGTCGTCTGCTGACATTGTCACGTATGACACGGGAATGTGTGTTAAACGTTGTCTACAAGCGCATATAAGGTGTAGATATTGTATCGATATCGCCACAAAACACGTGATTCGCGGACTCGGGGCGAGTCGAGCGTGGCTCAGAACGTCCGGAGTTCGCCGTCGATGACCCGCTCCGTGATCCCGGTGACCGCAGCGAGTTCCCGGTCGACGATGGCCGCCACGTCCGACTCGATGTCGCCGACCTCGACGCCCGCTTCGGTGACGAGTTCGACGTCGGCGACGTGTGGCTGGTCGATGGGGCGGCCGATCTGACTCAGGAGCCGGACCCGAAGGTCGCGGATGCCGTCGACCTCCGCGACGACCGTGTGGGCGATCTCCGTCGAGAGGAGGTTGTAGATCTTCCCGATGTGGTTCACCGGGTTCTTCCCCGAGGTGGCCTCCATCGACATCGGGCGGTTCGGGGTGATGAGCCCGTTCGAGCGGTTCCCCCGGCCCACCGACCCGTCGTCGCCCATCTCGGCCGAGGTGCCCGTCGTCGTGAGATAGATCGCGCCCTCGTCGTAGTCGTCGGCGGTGTTCACCTCGACGTGGACGTCGCGGTCGGTGTACTCGGTGGCGAGTTCCGTGACGAACGCCTGGACGTCGTCGACCGCCCGCTCGTAGGCGGCCATGTCCTCGAGGTAGGCGTCGACCATCGCGACGGCGACGGTGAGGTCGATGCGGTCGCCCTCGCGCTTGCCCATGATCTTGATGTCGGGTCCGATTTCGGGGTTCTTGTCGGCGTACCGGCCGTTGAGCGCCTGTTCGGCCTCGAGTACGATACGCTCGGTCTCGGTCAGCGGCGCGTGTCCGACACCGAAGCTCGTGTCGTTCGCCATCGGGACCTGGCCGTCCTCGCCGAAGACGTCCTTGAGGTCGCCCGACCCCTCGCCGAGGCGGACGTCGACGACGATGTCCGTCCCGATTTCGAGTTCGGGGATGGTCTCGTGGAGGTAGTCACGGGCGGCTTCGAGGGCCACGGAGTCGACCGGCAGGTTGTGTTCGGTGCCGTTCTCGGTGACGTAGTGTTTCGTCGCCCGCCCGACGATGAGCACGTAGACGGGTTCGAGCATCTCGCCGCCACCGAACGCGGGTGCCGCGGAGCCGGCCACCAGCTGGGTCTCGTCGGTGTTGTAGTGGAGGACGTGACCCACGCGGTCGAGATAGAGGTTCGAGAGGGCCCGGGAGACGCTCTCGGCGATGCCGTCACAGATGGAGTCGGGATGACCCAACCCCTTCCGCTCGACGATCTCTACCCCCTGGTCCTCCACGGCGAGTCGGCCGACCGACTCGATCTGGATGTTCCGCTCGGTCATTGTGTGAGGGGTATAGCCGGGCCTCGCCTATAACTTGCGGAAAGTTTCTGTTGTGTGTGTATTACCATCAGGAATCATCGGGCCCGTCGCGGTCGGCAGGGACTCCGTCACCCGCGTCGCCCGCACCGAGTAGCAAGCCGAGATACGAGGTCCTGACCTGGTCGTCGGGGTCGAGCCCGAGCCTTTCGACGAGTTCGAAAGCACCCTCGCGCGCCGTTTCGACGTCCGCCGATTCGGTCTCGACCTCGACGTACTCGCCGACGTCGGTCACGGCGTCGAGTGTGATGGTGTACTCGCCGACGCGAAAGCGTGCGCGCTCCTTCTCGACGACGGCCACGGGCTCGAAGCCGAGCGCCTGGAGGATGGCGTCCATCGTCTCGTCGTCCGCCACGCCCGTCTCGTGCTCCCGGCGCGTCTTGGACGCGCTGTCGACCAGCGGGCCCTTGTAGGTGACGCGGGCCTCCTCGTCGCCGGCTTCGCACTCGACCCGGCGGATTCGGAGCGCCTCGTCCGTCTCGACGAACTGTCGGTGTGGTGCGTCGTAGTAGGTGTCGCGCTGGACGACGGTTCCCAGCGACTCCGCGTCGAGGTCGGCGAGTCGCGCGCGGACCGCCGCGTGGTCGGCGGGCAGCTTCACCTCTACTTCGTACATACTGCGGACGACGGCGAGGCCGGGCAAAAGCGTGGTCGTCTCGGCCGTGTGCGCACCAATCCACACCATCTGTGGGACGTTCGGTCCGGCCGGCGGGTCGCGTTGACTCGCTCGTCGGGAGGCCCCGCTGCTCGCGGTCCCACTCGGTTCGGGTCTGCGGCCTGAAACGTGATTCTTAAGAGTCGGACGGCTCACCGTTGGAGTATGACCGATGACCAGCAGGCGGAGTCGGCAGACGAACTGGACGCCGCCGAAGCCGAGGCAGCGGAAGACGTCGACGCGGACGCCGAGGGTGCGGAGGAAGAAAGCGGCCTCCAGCAGGGCGATTTCGTCCGGCTCGCATACACCATGCGGACGATCCCCGACGATGACGACGACGAGGAGGGGATGGTCGTCGACACGACAGACGCCGAGGTGGCCGAAGAGGCCGACATCGACACCGACGAGTACGAGTTCGAGCCGAGAATCATCATCCTCGGCGAGGGTCACGTGTTCGAGGCCGTCGACGAGGCGCTCGTCGGGAGCGAAGTCGGCGACGCGGGCACCGTGACCATCCCCGCGGCCGAGGCGTTCGGCGAGGTCGACGAGGACGAGATTCGCACTGTCAGTGCCTCGAAGATCGACGAAGACGACCGCTACCCCGGTGCGCAGGTCCAGATCGACGGCGAGCAGGGCCGCATCGAGACCATCATCGGTGGCCGCGCGCGCGTCAACTTCAACCACCCACTCGCCGGTGAGGACCTCGAGTACGATTACGAGATCCTCGAAGTCATCGACGACCGCACCGAGAAGGCCAAGGGCCTGTTCGGGCTCTACCTCCAGCAGACGCCCGACCTCTGGATCCAGACCGACGAGGTCGAAGAGGAGGTCGAAGTCGCGTCCGACGACGGAGAGACTCCGGAGGAGTCTCAAGCAACCGGCGAAGCCGGTGACGACGACGAGGACGCAGAACCCGAGTACGAGACCGAGACGGTCGAGAAGGAGACGCTGTACATCGAGGCCACGCCGCAGATGACGATGAACCAGCAGTGGCTCTTCTCGAAGCAGCAGATCGCACAGGACGTCATGAACCGCCTCGACCTCGACCGCGTCATCGTCCAGGAGACCATCGACGGGATGGGCGGGATGATGGGCGGCATGGGTGGCATGATGGGCGGCATGGGCGGTGCCGCGCCCGAGGACATCGAAGAGGCCATGGACGACGTGGACCTCGACGACGTCGACGTCGACGCCGACGAAATCGCTGACGAACTCGACGCCGACCTCGACGACGAGTAACGTTCGGTCGTTCGACAGCCGGTCGACCGGCCGGTCGACCCGGTCCGCTGTGCCGTGCTCCCGACTCACAGCGTATCGTATCCGTTATGCAGGTGGCCCACAGCTTCGCTCGTATGGACCTTCCCGAGAGCGTCCGTGACGACCTTCTCGTCGCCCTCGTCGCGGCCGGCTGCACCGTCGTACTCACCCTCGCCCTTCGGTACGGTGTCGGTCTGCGCCCGCCGCTTCTGCCGCGGCTCTCACCGATGGTTCCGTACTTCGGCTACCTGTTCTCGAAGCGGAACGGCCTCCTGTCGATGCTCTCGACAGCCACGTGGGTCGGTGTGACCGTCCTCGTGACGCTGGTGACGTTCGCCTCCTTCGTCGTCTGAGCCCTCACGCGATGTCTCGGCTCGTGTCGACGTCGACCTCCTCGGTGAGTCGCAGTTTGATGGTCTCGTCGAGCGCGCGCCCCCCGCGGAACTTCGGAATCGCCAGTCGGTTCTCTATCTCGGAGCCTTTGACCGTCGTCTCGAGGTCGAAGACGATGTCGGCCATGTGCTTCGTGAGTCCCCGGTTCGCCGGCAGGTGCTCCGTCTTCATGCCGTGGAGGACGGTGATGCCGCCGGTGTTTATCATGTGTGTCTGGACCTCGTTGAGGAACATCCGGTAGCGCGAGGGTTCGACCCCCTCGAGGACGTCGACGATATCGATGATGAGGTTCGCCTCGTCCGGGAGCCCACGAATGAGACGGTGGGCCTGGTCCACCGGACCGTCGCCGTCGACGTCACGCACGGTGGGGTTCCCGGTCTGTACCGACGAGTTCTCGAGCGCGTCCCTGACTGCCTCTACCGAGCGGGCGGTCGTCAGGTAGAGCGTCCCCCGAGCGGCCGTTAGCTCGTAGAGGATGAGCTCCGACTGGCTCGCGGGTCGCGCTCCGAGAAAGACGATGCTTCCTGCCGGTAACCCCCCGTCGAGTTGCCTGTCGAGGACGGTGATTCCGGTCGGAAGCCGGTTCGGCATGCGATGCTGTTACCTCTCCGCACACATATCAGTTACCGGCTAAATATCTTTCTTGATACTCAAAGGCCCGAGGTCGCCGTCCCGTCCGTGGGCCGGTCCGGTGCCGAGAGTGCGGCGGCGACCGCCGCGTACGCGGCCCGCACGCGCTCGTCCGCCAACGGCGCCCCCGTCGCGTTCGGCACCGTGCCGAGCACCGGACCGTCGAAGAGCCTCTCCACTCCGGGAGGTGCCACGCGCGTCCGGGTCAACACGACCCCCGCGACTCGACAGCCGAGCGCACGAGCCATCGCTGCGGTCTTCGTCGCGTCCCGCAGCGCGGGTGCGCACGCCGTCGAGACGAGGACCACGGTGGTCGCTGCGGCGAGGGGCGCGGCCGCGTCCGGTCCGGCACCGCCCGGGCAGTCCACGACGACACGTGCGTCCGTTCGGTTCGCGACCCTGTCGAGTATCGTCGTCACCGTCGCGTCGCTCCCCGTCGGTGACGGCGCTGGGAGTACCGAGAGACCGTCGGCGACACGCTGGGGGGCCGCGTCGTCGCCGGCCATCGGCTCCCGGTCGACGCCTGCCATCGCGTGGAGGTTCGGCATGTCCCGGTCGGTGTCGACGACGACAGTCTCCCCGTCGAGCGCACGGCCGACCCCGAGGGCCGTGGTCGTCTTCCCACATCCACCCTTCCCACCTGCGACTGCGAGCATAGCTCGTCCTGGCCGCCTTCCGGTATTTGAAGTTGAACCTCGGGAGAGCGGGCGCGTCAGTCCTGACAGCAGCCGCCGGCCTCGCCACCGAAGTCGACCGCGAGCGGGTCGGAGATGGCTTCGTTCACGGTTTCGAGCCGTGACTGGAGCTCCGACTGCGCCTCGAGGTACTCGCTCATCACCGGGAGACTGTGAAGTTCCTGCTGCTTGGACTGGAGCTTCTGCATCCCGTCTTCCGTCGCGTTCCCGGTCTGTCGGGCGAACATGAACTCCTCGCGGAGTTGATTGAACTCGCGGATGTGCGCCTGGGCCTCGTCGTCGGCCTCGACGGCCTGCTTCGCCTCCTCGAAGCGCTGGTACTCGTCGGTCTCGGCGATAGCCGCACCGAGGTCACGACCCATCTGCTCGAGGCTCGTCGTCTCGACACTCATGTTCCCGCTTGGGCGAGCACGTAGTTGAATTTGCCGACTGCGTCGGTCCGTCGCCTCGGCGAAAGCTTCGTGTTCGTGAGTACCCTTCCCACGGTCGTGGGAACGACTCGGCCGACGGCGCGGACGGCGGGCGTCACGAAGCGACTGCGTCAGCTCGACCCGGACGCGTTCGTCTCCTTCTGTGCGGCGCTCTGGCGCGCGCGCGGGTACGAGACACGGCGCGAGGGAGACCGGTTCGTCGCCCGACGCGCGGACGAACGCCTGGTCGTCCTCCCGCGACCCGCGCGCGGACCGTTCGAACGACGCGCCGATGCCGTCCTGCGGTGGGCCCGCGGGGTCGCCGACGGGGAGTCCGCCGTCGACGTCGTCGTCACCCCGGTCGACGACTCCGGGGCGTCCCGCCTCGCAGACCGCGACGACGCCCGCCTCGTCGGTCCGACGGGGCTCGTGGACCTCCTGCTGTACGGCGTCTCCCGTGCGGAGGCCGACGCACTCGCCACCGAGCACCTCGGGGTGTCGACGACGGCCCTCCTGTCGACGGACGCCACCACGACCGACACAGGGACGTCCCGAGCCCCGACGCCGACCGCCGTCGCGGCCGTCGTGGGTGTCGCCTGCCTCGTGCTCGCGGCAGGGCTCGCTGGCGTGTGGGCCCCGTCGCCGACGGCGACGCCAGACGACGCCGCCCCGCCGCTTCTGACCGGGGCGGGCACCGAGCCACGGAACGCGACCGACAACTCGTCGGGGACGCCGACCGGGTCGAACGCGTCCGTCGAACGGTACCCGCCGGGGGTCGGGGCGGACTCCGTCGACGCGCAGCGGCTCGCCCGCGCACACGCGACGGCCGTCTCGAACCGCTCGTACCGGCTCATCATCCGGCAGTCCGACACCGACGCGCTGGACGGGGACCGGCGCTGGGACGGCGTCTGGCAGCACGCCGTCGTCGCGAGTGACGGCACGTGGCTCTACACCGTCCTCGGCTACGAGTCGCTGGAGAACGAGTCGTCGCTCGTCCAGTACACGCGGTACACCGACGGCGAGTTCGTCTACCGCCGCACCGACGCCCGGAACGGGACGGTGTACGAGCGGACACCGGCGCGCGTGGACGAGGGGGTCGGGGTACACGCCGACCGGACTCGTCGCTACGTCTCGCGGTATCTCGCGACCACTGACGTCGAAGTCGACCGCGTCTCGTGGCGTCCCGACGAGCACCGCATCGTCGCGACGGGCCGACCGGTGTCCATCGACGGCGGCGTCTCGAACTACACGGCGACGGCGTTCGTCGACGAGACCGGTTTCGTCTCGGAACTGACCGTCGAGTTCACGCGCACCGACGCGCGGGACGCCGACGACGAGTCGGTTCGCTTCCGATTCGAGTACGCGGCCGTCGACGACACCGAGGTCCGACCGCCAGGGTGGTACGACGAAGCCCGGGCCGCAACAGGGACGAACGCCACCCGCGAGTGATCACTGCGTCTCGACGAACGCGACCACGTCCGCGAGTTCTTCCTGCGCGATTCCGTGGCCGGTATCGTACGCCTCGTAGGTGACGGCCGCGCCCATCTCCCGCAGTCGGTCCGCGGCCGCGGCGACGCGCGATTCGGGGATGACCTGGTCGGCACGCCCCGCCCCGAGGAACACCGGGGTGTCATCGAGGTCCGCCTCGGATTCGGCGTGAGATGCGGCCAGATAGCCGTGGAGGCCGACGACCCAGTCGTAGCTGGCGGGTGATTCGACGAGGAGCCCTGTGCTCGTAATCGAGCCCTGTGAGAACCCGAGAAGACCGACGGTGTCGACGTCGAGCGCCTCGCTCGCCGTCGCGGCCGTCTCCGCGGCGTGGTCGAGACTCCGGCGGAAGTCCCCGGCGTGGGGTTGGCTCCGGTGGAGGTCGCCGTCGGGCATATCGAGTTCGTACCACGTGTACCCACCCATGAGTCGGGCGGGCGCGCGGAGACTCAGCACGTGCGCCGGCGGGAGGTGGTCGGCGACAGGGAGGAGGTCGGTCTCGTCGGCACCCCTGCCGTGGAGGACGACGACGAGCGTGTCGTCGCCGACAGCCTCGGCTGGCGGCCGATAGACGTACTCGAGGGGGAGTTCGACGTCGAGCGTCTGTCCTGACATCACCCTCCGTAGGGGAGCGACCCGCAAGAACCCCCAAGTGACACCCGTGTCACCACGTCGTCTCGCCGGCGGGACGGCTCACTCGTCGCGACGGCCGATGCCGAGGGGTTTTCGACAGTTCGCACAGAGGTAGAGGTTCTGCGTGGCCTCGCCGTAGCCGATACCGCCCTGCGGTTTCGACGTGACCTCTCTCACCTCCTCGACGTCCATCTGGTCCGTCGATTCGATGGTCTCTCCGCACTCGGGGCACTGGATCGACGCTGTTGCCATACCGGTCTGTCGTCGCGTGATATATTAATGACACCAGCGTCGTGTGCGCGCGACGCACGAGCGCGACGGCGTCGTCTCACCCACTGTCCGGGACGAAACGCCGACGTTAAACGAGTCGACACGCAATGGATGGCAATGAGCAACGACGCCTACTCCGAGGGCGACCTCCGGAAGACGGGGATGGCCCTGAAGCACGACCGGGAGTGGGATTACGAACTCGACCGCATCGTCGACGCCATCGAAGAGCGCGACGCGACGACGGTCGGGCTCCAGTTCCCCGAAGGCCTCAAGCGCCGGGCTCCGGCCGTCGCCGACGACCTCCGCGCGCTCACCGACGGCGTGACGTTCATGATCTCGGGCCAGCCGTGTTACGGTGCCTGCGACCTCGACACCTTCTTGATGCGCCGCTCGGACGTCTTCGTCCACTTCGGCCACTCGCCGATGAAGGAGTCGGACAAGATCATCTACGTCCCCCTGTTCTCGAACGTCGACCCCTTCCCCATCCTCGAAGACGCCGTCGACGAACTCGACGAGGGGGAGGTCGGCCTCGTCACGACGGCCCAGCACATGAACCGCTTCGGCGAGATGGTCGAGTGGCTCGAAGACCGCGGCTACGAGGTCCAGACGCGGAGGGGAGACGAGCGGCTCACCCACGAAGGGCAGGTCCTCGGCTGCAACTACGCCTCCGCAGACATCCCCGCGGACCAGGTCCTGTACGTGGGAGGCGGGAAGTTCCACCCCCTCGGGCTGGCGATGGAACACCCCGACAAGAACGTCGTCATCGCCGACCCCGTCAACAACGTCGTCACCATCGCCGACACGGAGAAGTTCTTGAAACAGCGCTTCGGCGCGGTGCACCGCGCGATGGACGCCCAGACGTGGGGCGTCATCTTCTGTACGAAGATCGGCCAGGGCCGGTGGGAGCAGGCGGAGCAGATCCTCTCGGAGAACGACGACGCTTACCTCGTGACGATGGACGAGGTGACGCCCGACCGCCTCCGCAACTTCGACTTCGACGCGTTCGTCAACACCGGCTGTCCACGCATCACGACCGACGACGGCCCCCGCTTTCACAAGCCGATGCTCACCCCCGGCGAGTACGAGATCGCCGTCGGCAACAAACCGCTCGAAGAACTCTCCTTCGACACCTTCCACGGCACCTGGTAAGCCACCGCGGCCCGGACGCTTTTGTCGCCCCGCGACACAGCGGGGCTATGCAGTGTGACCCCATCGGCACGGTGTCGACGCCGTTCGAGACGACCAGCGACGCCCCCTCGCAGGGGTGTCACGGCGACGCGGAGGGCGTCGTCCGCGTCGACGAGGCGTACGCCGCGGGCCTGTCGGGGTTCGACGCCGACACCGTCGTGGTCGTCTGGTGGGCCGACCGCGCGGACCGCTCGGTGCTGACGCTCGACCGCGACCCCGCTCGCGGCGTGTTCACCTCCCGGTCGCCCGCGCGTCCGAACCCGGTCTGTCTCACCGAGTGTCGCGTGACCGACGTCGACGTCGAGTCGCGGACGCTCCGGCTCCGCGGCGTCGACATGGCCGACGGCTCGCCGGTCATCGACCTGAAAGCCTCGCTCGCCGACCGACACGAGTGACAGCGACGACCCCGTCCCGTACTCACTCGCGCCGGGTCACCTGTCGCTCCACGTAGTCGACCGCCTCACGGGGTGTCTCACAGGCGTGGACGCCCTCGACCGCGTGCGTTCGAAGCCCGGCGACGGGTCGGTCGAAGACGAACGCGAACCCGATCTCCGAGAGGGTGCCGCCGCTCCCGGCGACGGCGACGACGGCGTCGCCGTTCATCACGACGAGCGGGTTGCGCGCGTGGCCGAGCCCCGTCGCAATCGCCGTCTGGACGAACTCGTTCGCCTCGTCGACCCGTTTGCCGGGGAGTATCCCGATGGTGTGCCCGCCGGCCTCGACGGCACCGTCACAGACGGCCGTCATGACGCCCCCGAGCCCGCCACAGACGACCGTGTGTCCGCGTTCGGCGAGACGGCGGCCGAGCCTCCTGGCGACGTCTCTCGTCGCGGTATCGACGTCGCTCCCGCCGACGACGCTCACGCGCATCGGTTGCTGTCTCCCCCTGTCTTCGGTCTCATCTCTCCCTGGATGAGCCACGCCCGTATAGTTCAGGCGGGTCGCGGCGTCACGTCGTCGGACGTCCCGACACCGAGCGTGCGGAGCGCCTCCGACATCTGACCGAAGTGGGCCGTCCGACGCGTTTCGGATGGCATGGTTTATCACGTGTGACGGCCGGGGGTAAATGTCTTTCTCCCCGACTCTCAACGTGAGCAACATTAAACGGCCCGCGAGGACGCCGAGCGCACGGGGGACCCTGTCGACGTCGTGGGGAACGCGTGGTCGTGTGCGCCTCCTCTCCGTTCGGTCGCAGGCGACGCACAGCCAGCCGTCTCAGTAGACCAGTTCTCCGGAGATGAACTTGCGCGTCCGCTCGTCCGTCGGGTTCTCGAAGACCGTCCCCGTGGGACCGATTTCGCTGAACCCGTCACTCAGGAGCACGCCGACGCGGTCGGCGATCCGTTCGGCCTGGTGCATGTCGTGGGTCGCGACGACGACGCCGATTCCGCGGTCGCGCGCTTCGGCGACCGCTTCTTCGATCAGCCCCGTGTTCCGCGGGTCGAGGTCGGACGTCGGCTCGTCGAGCAGGAGGTACGTCGGTTCGTACGCGAGGGCTCGGGCGAAGGAGACCCGCTGGGCTTCACCACCCGAGAGCGACTGCGCCTCCTGGCCGACCTTGTCGCTCAACCCGACGACGTCGAGCGCCTCCGCGACCGCCTCCGGCGTCCCGTTCGACCCGCGAACCGACCACAGCTGGTCGGTGAGTCGTTCGCTCCAGGACTGACGCACGCGCAGTCCGTACTCGACGTTCCGCGCGACCGTCGCGTCGAACAGACTCGCCTCCTGGAACACCATCCCGATCCGGCGGCGAAGCGCCAGTCGTTCGCTCTCTTCGACGTCCCACACTGCCTGTCCGTCCAGCTCGACCGTTCCCGCCGTCGGTCGGAGAGACACCGCGAGGATTCGCAACAGGGTCGTCTTCCCGACGCCCGAGGGACCGATGATTCCGACCACTTCGCCGGGCTTGACCGACATCGAGACGTCGCCGAGCACGGGCTCGTCGCCGAACGTGTGAGAGACGTTCGAGAGCCGGATCATCGGTTCATCGTCCCCGTATCGCCGACCCGGACGACGATGGTGTTGATGGTCAACACGAGCGCCACCAGCACCGCCCCGAGCACCATCGCGGTCTCGTACTGCCCCTGACGGGCTTCGAGCTGGATGGCGGTCGTCAGCGTTCGCGTCTTCGAGATGCCGTCGGCGCTCGTGATGTTGCCGCCGACGATGAGGACCGACCCGACCTCGCTGATTGCCCGGCCGAACCCGGCCAGAATCGCCGTCGCGATGCCGTACCGTGCCTCCTTGAGGACGACGAGCGCCACGTCGAGGCGCGTGCCGCCGAGGACGCGAGCGGCGTCGCGGACGTT
This sequence comes from Salinigranum halophilum, assembly GCF_007004735.1. Lineage (NCBI taxonomy): Archaea > Methanobacteriati > Methanobacteriota > Halobacteria > Halobacteriales > Haloferacaceae > Salinigranum > Salinigranum halophilum. The sequence continues at coordinate 90,347 of NZ_SSNL01000008.1, read as the reverse complement.
CTCGCTCACGCCGGTGATAGCGGCGAGGCTGATTGCCGTGATGGGCGGCGTCGCGAGCACGAACTGTGACATGATCATCGCCTCCTTGGTGAAGATGAGCTCCAGCGGCCCGAGCGGCCCCCGATTCGAGACGGTGAACAGCACGAGCAGGCCGACGACGACGCTCGGAAATCCCATCCCCGTGTTGATGACCGACTTCACGAACTGCTTGCCAGGGAAGTCGGTGAAACCCATCACGATGGCGACCGGGATACTGAACAGTGTACTCAGCGCGACGGCGATGACGCTCACGTACAGCGAGACGTAGATGATACTCGAGACGTAGCCCTCCCGGAACGGGAGGTCGACCACGGCCGGCAGCTGTGCGACCGATTCGAGCGGCACGTTCACTCGTCGGAGGAGTCGCTACTCCACCCTTCCGGTACGTACTGCTGGAAGTCGGGGTTCTCCGAGACCGCCTCGGGGAAGAACAGCTGTTCCTCGTTGACCTGGTAGCTCGAGATGGCGTCCTGCGCCCCGGGGCTCGTGATCCAGCCGATGTACGCCATCGCGAGGTCGTAGTTCGCGTTGTCGTGGACGCCAGGGTTGACTGCCATGATGCCGTAGGGGTTCGCGAGGATTTCCGGGCCACCCTCGATGGGGCCCTGCACGAGGATAACGAGGTCGACCTCGGACCGCTGAGAGATGAACGTCCCGCGGTCCGAGAGGGTGTAAGCGTCCTGCTGGTTGGCGACGTTCAGCGCCTCGCCCATCCCGGTCCCGGTCTCCTGGTACCAGTCGCCGCCGGGTTCGGTCCCCGCGGCCTCCCAGAGGTTGAGTTCCTTCGTGTGGGTTCCGGAGTTGTCCCCGCGGGAGACGAACGTCGCCTCCGCCTCGGCGATGGCGGTGAGCGCCTCTGTCGCCGAGCCCATCCCCTGGACCCCCGCCGGGTCGCTCTCCGGTCCGACGATGACGAAGTCGTTGAACATGAGGTCGCGACGGTTGACGCCGTAGCCGTTACGCATGAACTCGTCTTCGAGCCCGCGGGCGTGGACCATCACCACGTCGGAGTCGCCGTTGCGAGCCGACTCCAGGGCCGCACCCGTCCCCTGTGCGACCGCGTCGACGGTTACACCGTACATCTCCTCGAAGTCCGGGTGAATCTCGTCGAGCAGCCCCGTATCGTACGTACTCGTCGTCGTCGTGAGCGTCAGCGTCTCGCCGGCCACTCCCGCCTGTTGTTGTTGCTCCTGTTGCTGTCCCGTGCCACCGCTCTGTGTGCAGCCAGCCAGGCTCGCAACTGCCCCGACACCCATCGCCTTGATGAAGCTCCGCCGTTGTATCGTCATAGATACATCGATTGCCCCCCGGGTAAAGTACGTTACGTTGTCACCCGGCCCGCAGGACACGGTGGCCCCGGAGCAGGCGATTCGACGGGGACGTGCTGGCGTCGTCGGCCAGTCCGCCGCCCACCCCTTCGGGAGGTCTATAACGGGCGGGACCGTACGACAGCGCGTGGACTCGGACGGAATCCCAGACGCCGCAGTGCGCATCGAGTCCGACGGTGTCGTCTTCGACGCCCGCGACGTCGCGCTCCTCCGCGCCGTCGACGAACACGGCTCGTTGAACGCCGCCGCGGGGGCACTGGAGCGGTCGTTCGCCCACGCACAGCGACGGGTCGTGGAGTTAGAGGAGGCGTTCGGGTCGCTCGTCGAACGCCGCCGCGGGGGCGCGGGCGGCGGCGGCAGCGAACTCACCGACCGTGCGCGAGAGCTCCTCGCGCGGTTCGACCGGCTCGGTGCCGAGTTCACCGGCGTCGCCGACGCCACTCTCTCCGTGTTCCCCGGCACGGTCGTCGAACTGCACGGCGAACTCGCGACGGTCGAGACGGTTCCGGGGGCGGTGCTGACGCTCGTCCCTACAGATGTGGGCGTCGACCGGGAGGTGGAGGTGTCGGTCAGAGCCGACGCGGTGACGGTCGAACTGCCCGAGGAGGCCCCCGCTCCCGACGCGACGAGCGCCCGGAACCGCTTCGAGGGTCGCGTGTCGGAGGTCGTCACGGGGGAGGCGGTCGGCCGCGTCGCGGTCGACGTCGGGACCGAGACACCCCTGTGGGCGATTCTCACGACCGACAGCCTCGACCGTATGGCGCTCGGGGTCGGTGCCGACGTGGTCGTCTCGTTCAAGGCGACGGCGACGCGAGCGATTCCGCAGTCGTGACTCGGGTGTATCCACAACGCTTAGACGGGCCCCCGTCGAACGCCTCTCCATGTCGACATCCGACTGGGGCGACTGGCTGCCCCGTGCCGTCGCGGACGCAGACCCCGACACCGTCGCCGTCTGGTATCTCGGTTGTAACGGCTTCTTCCTGAAAGGGCGCGAGGGAACGACGCTCGCCATCGACCCGTACGTCGGTCTCGGGGACCCGCCGCGGACCGTTCGAATGGTCCCGGTTCCGTTCGCCCCCGAGGACGTCGCCGACCTCGACGGGCTGTTGGCCACGCACGAACACACCGACCACGTCCACGGGCCGAGCCAGGCACCCATCCTCGCCAACACGGGCGCGACCCTGTACGGGCCGGACGACGCGCTCGCCGTCGCCCGCGAGGACGAGGCCTGGACCGACAACTGGGACGTCACCGACGAGCAGTTCGAGGAGGTCACGGAGGACGATACCTTCGAAGTCGGCGAGTTCACGGTCAACGTCGAGGCCTCGTTCGACCCCGACTCGACCCACCCGGTGTCGTACGTCATCGAACACGCCAGCGGGACGTTCTTCCACGGCGGCGACACCAAGCCCGCCGAGGAGTTCGTCGACATCGGCGAGCGCTACGACATCGACCTCGGCGTGCTCGCGTTCGGGGCGGAGGGCAACATCCCCGACAAGGAGACCGGCGAACCCGTCCACACGAAGTGGTACGCGAACGAGAACGAACTCGTCCGCGCGGCGAAGGACCTCCGGCTCACCCGCTGTCTCCCCTCTCACTGGGACATGTGGAAGGGCATGACCGCCGACCCGACGGTCCTCCACCACCACGCGGCGTCGTTCGCGTACCCCGAACGACTGGAGGTCGTCGAAATCGGCGACCGCGTCGACCTCTGAAGACGAGCCGGAGACGTTCCCTCCTCCCCGAAATTCTCTGTATTGATAGATACCCCCGCACATTTTATGTGAGCGCTCACGGTACCACCTCGCATGAGTTCCGACCCCAGTGCCCAAGAGACGCGTTCGGTCACGGAGGGCCCGGTGACGGTGACGAAGTCGTTCGAGGCCGAGGAGTTCCCCGTCCCCGCCGTGAAGTTCGTGATCGAGTCCGACGCCTCGGAGCCCGTGAGTATCAGACTGGCCGATTCCATCCCCGAGCCGTTCCCGATGGAGAACGTCGGGTTCCACCCCGATTTCGAGAAGGATAACTGGACCGCGTACAAGAGCCACCGGGTCGAGTACGACAGAACGCTCGACCCCGGCGAATCGACGGTCACCGTCTACGGCGTCCGACTCGACGACACGGACGTCGGACCCGACGCGTTCCTCACCGAGCCGACGCTCGCCCGCCTGGACGCGGACGAGGTGGGGACGGCCGACGAGGCAATCGACGACGTTCTCGGCGAGGACTCGAACCAGCTCGTCCGCGACGTTCTCTCGGGTGAGCGCGACGGACTCCCGGGGCTGGGCGAGGAGAACGGGGTCGACGCGCCCGACCTCACGATGGACGCCGCCGGCGGGGAGCCGAACCCGGAGGACATCACGCTGGAGCTGAACGAGCGTGACGCCGGAGGCGACGACACGGCAGACGCGAGCGATGCCCCACGCCCGGACGCGTTCGACGGCTCGGGCGCGTCCGCGACCGAAGCCGCGGCGCGCGCCGTCGTCGCGGCGGTCGACGAGCCCGATGTCGCCGGGGCGGAGGGAGAGACGGGGACGGAGCCGCAGGAGGATCTGGACTTGAACCTCGACCTCGACGACGACGGCGATTCGCCCGCAGAGACCGAATCGGAGACGGCGGCCGACACGGACGTCGCGATCGAGGACGCCGAACACGCCGGGGGACCGCGGGTGACGGCGGGGAGCGTCGTCGCGGCGCTCGCGACGGAACTCGAACGCGAGGACGCCGACTCGGACGACGTGGTGACGCTTCGGGAGGCTCTCGGCACCGAGACCGGTTCGACCGACGGGTCGGTCCCCCGGAGCGTCGACCTCCGCATCGAACGCCTCCAGAGCCAGGTCGAAGACCTCGCGGCGTACTCGGCGGGGCTCGAAGCGTTCCTCGACGAGGAGGGCACGGCGGAGGAGCTCATCGAGGGGTTCCGCGCGGACGTCCACGAGATGACCGACACGGTCGACGAACTCTCCGCGGCGGTCGACGCGGCCGAAGCCGACCGTGACACGCTCCACGGCGACGTGAACAGCCTCCAGTCGGGATTATCGGGCGTCGACGACAGGATAGACAGCCTCGAGGGGCGGTTCGACGAGACGACAGACCGACTGGACCGCGTCGACGACCGGCACGACGAGACGACCGAGCGGCTGGACTCCGTCGAGGACCGCTTCGAGGAAGTGACCGAACGGCTGGACCGCGTCGACGACCGACACGACGAGACGACCGGGCGGCTGGACTCCGTCGAGGACCGCTTCGAGGAGATGACAGAGCGGCTGGACCGCGTCGACGACCGACTCGGTGCCATCGACGAGCGGTTCGACGACCTGGCCGACCAGGCTGCGCACGCCGACGAGACCGCCGAGCGTCTCGACGAGGAGATGGGTGAAGTGCGCGACGAGCTCGCGGCGCTCGACGGCGACATCACCGCGGCACACGAGGCAATTGAGGAGGAGACCGCGCCCGTGCGCGAGGACGTCGCCGACCTCCGCGAGGAACTCGCGGACCTCGACGAGACCGTCGCGGAGTTCCGCGCGTTCCGCGACCGGCTGAGCAACGCGCTCGGGCCGATGGTCGGGGGCGGACCCGGCGGTGACGCCGGGGAGGAGACGACGGCGTCGGCTGAGAGCAGCGGAGAGAACGGCGACGAGGTCGAGAGTGCCGGGGAGAACGACGACGAGCCCGAGGAGGGTGAGGACGCGGACGAAGCCGGCTCGTAGTTCGGCGGCTGTGCCCGTGGCACACGACCGCTAGCCGGCGGCGAAGCGCAACCGGTTTATGAGCGGTTGTCCACACTCAACCAATGACTGCGACGGTGCGCGTCGCCGTCCCGCGCAAGGGACGGCCGCTCGAGGCGGTGCTGGAACGCCTCGCGACGAACGTCGGTGTCGACGACCTGGCCGACGAGATCGCCTCGACGCTCCGATACGAGAAGAGCGTCACCAAGGGGCGCTCCGAGCCCGACCGCGACGTGTACGAGCGGCTGGCCGACTACAGCGACCTCACGGACCCGCTCCGCCCGGAGTTCAGTCTCCTGCGCGACGACCGCGACGGGATGCCCCGCCGCATCGTCTTCGACTCAGTCGAGATCGACGCCGGCGACGTTCGACTCCACCTCGTCGGGCGCGAGGAGCCGTTCCGCGCGCTCCGGACACACGAGTTCGCGCTCGGATTCGACAGCGCCGACCTCGTCCTCGAGGAGGTCGTCTCGCTGGACACCGACGGCATCGCCAACCTCGCGGACGTGAACGCGCGTATCGACCCGATGGAGTCCGACGTCCGCGTCGTCTCCGGGCTCGGTGACACCGTCTATCACACGCTGATGGCGACACCCGAGACCCTGCCTCCCAAGGCCGACCTCGACCGCGACTTCGTCCGCGACTACCAGGGGCCGCTCTGCATCTCGCCGCGGTACGAGCGCCTTGTCGAGGCCGTCCTCGGGACGGACGCCATCGAGCACGTCGACTTCGTCTACCCCGACGAACCCGCAGAAGAAGAAGCCGCAATCGCCGACGCGGGGCTCGGTGTCTATCTCACCGTCACCGGCTCGACGGCGCGCGAGCACGGCCTCGTCCTCGGCGACCACCTCTTCCCGAGCGAGACGGTGCTGCTGGAGAACCGGACCGAAGTCGACCGACACGCCGACGCGGCCAAAGACCTCCTCTCGGTGCCGACCGACGAGACGCAACTGGTCGTCTGAACGTCGAAAGACCCTCTTACCCCCACCCCTGTGTGGTGGTATGTCCGACGAAGCCGAGAGCCGCGTGTGGACGCTCGCACAGCGACCGACCGGAACCCCCTCCACCGAGTGTTTCGACCTCGAGACGCGTGAGAGACCGACACCGAACCCGGGCGAGGCACTCGTCCGCGCGCGCTATCTCTCCGTCGACCCGTACATGCGCGGTCGGATGCGGGCGGGGGAATCTTACGCCGAACCGTGGGACGTCGGTGCACCACTGCGCGGCGGTGTCGTCGGCGAGGTCGCCGACCCCAACGGGACCGGATTCGAGACGGGCGACCTCGTCGTCGGCAACCTGGCGTGGGCCGACTACGCGACCGCCCCCGCACACGAACTGACCCGCGTCGCGGTCGGAGACGTCCCGGCCTCGACGGCGCTGGGCGTGCTCGGGATGCCCGGACGGACCGCGTACTTCGGCACCAGAGCGGTGGCCGAACCACAGCCCGGCGACACGATGGTCGTGAGCGCGGCCGCGGGGGCCGTCGGCTCCGTCGTCGGACAGCTCGCGAAGATGGCCGGCGCGCGGGTCGTCGGCACCGCCGGCTCAGAGCGGAAGGTCGAGTGGCTCCACGAACTGGGCTTCGACGCGGCCATCAACTATCGCGACGTCGACGACTACGGGGACGCGCTCGCCGACGTGGCTCCCGACGGCGTCGACGTCTACTTCGACAACGTCGGCGGGCCCCTCACCGACGCGGTCTTCGACCACCTCGCAACCGACGCCCGGGTCGCCGTCTGTGGACAGATCGCCCTCTACAACGCCGAGGAGCGGCCGGTCGGTCCGCGAAAGCTCGGGACGCTCATCGAGACGCGCGCTCGCGTCGAGGGGTTTCTCGTCAGCGACTTCTCGGCGCGGTTCGAGACGGCGACCGCCGACCTCCGGCGGTGGGTCCAGGCCGGTGACCTCCAGTATCGAGAGACCGTGACCGACGGGCTCGAACGGGCACCCGAGGCGTTCTTGGGCCTGTTCGAGGGAGAGAACATCGGCAAACAGGTCGTGAAGGTGTGACTTACTCGTCGCGTTGACGCATGCTCTGACGTGTGAACTGCGGTTTGACGCTGAGTCCCCGCGACCGACGCCGCATCGCCCGGGCGAAGAAGAGGCCGACGACGGCAGTTCCGACGGCCGTCACTTCGGCCGCGAGGACGTCTGAGAACGCCAGCAGGACGGTCGTCGAGAGCGCACCGGCCGCGAAGAGCAGTCCCCAGACGACGCGACTCGCGAAGCGGTCGAGTGACTCGTTTCGCTCGACGAGGTCGACCTCGACCGTCACGCTCTCGCGGTCGAGGTCGGTGAGGACGTCGTCGATTCCGACCGGTGTGCCGACGATACCGCTCACGACCTCTCCCACGTTCTGCCCGAACCTGTCGGCGAGCGCCCGGACGTTCTCCTCGTTCTGACCCTGCTCGCGGACGTAGTCGTTGACGACGGCGATGAAGTCGAAGTCGTCGTCGAGCGTGCGGCAGACGCCCTCGAGGACGGTCGACACCCTGACGATGAGCGCGAGGTTCTGCGGGAGTCGAAGCGGGAACTCGTACAGCGTCCCCTGGAACTCCGAGACGATCTGGCGCACCTCGTACACCTCGACGCCGCCGCCGCGGAGACTCTCGAAGACGAGCTCGAACACCTCCCGCATCCACTCGCGGTCGACGCCGGGGTCCAGCGCACCGAGTTCGACGAACATGTCGATGACCGTCTCGACGTCGTCGCTCGCGACGGCGACGTAGAAGTCGAAGAGCTTCTCGCGGGTGCGGGCGTCGAGACGACCGGTCACGCCGAAGTCGTAGAAGACGATGGTCCCGTCGGGCTGGATGGCGATGTTACCCGGGTGCGGGTCCGCCTGGAAGAGTCCGTGGTCGATTATCATGTCGATGTAGGTCTCTTCGAGGCGGCGGACGAGCGCCTCCCGGTCGAGGCCCATCCCGTCGATGGCGTCGACGTCGTCGATCTTCACCCCGTCGACGTACTCCATCGTCAGGACTCGCCCGGTGGAGTACGCTGAGAGCGCACGGGGGATTTTCACGTTCGGGTCGTCGGCGAAGTTCTCGCCGACGGCCGTCAGCATCTCGGCCTCGTGGGCGTAGTCGAGTTCCTCGCGGATAGTCGTCTCGAACTCGTCGGCGAGGTTCTCCATGGTGAACGCCTGCCCCGGCGGTGCCACGCGGAGGATGAGTGGGAGCAGCGTCTGCACCACGCGCAGGTCCGCCTCGACTCGACCGACGATTCCCGGCCGGCGCACTTTCACCGCGACCTGTTGGCCATCGACGACAGCGGTGTACACCTGCCCGAGCGACGCCCCGCTGATGGGTTCGGTGTCGAACTCGTCGAACGTCTCGTCGATGGGGCCGAGGTCGGCCTCGACGAGGGGTCGTACTTCTGCCCAGGGGTCCGGTGGGACGCGGTCTTGGAGCTGTGAGAGCACCGTGATGTAGACGGGTGGGAGGACGTCGGGTCGAGTCGAGAGGATCTGTCCGATCTTGATGAACGTCGGCCCGAGAAACAGCAGTTGTTCGAGGAGGTACTCGGCCCGTCGACGCCGGTCAGCCTCGGTGATGTCCCGTGAGCGACCGAAGATGAGGAACCGACGTCTGTCGCGTGCGTGTGTGACGACGAGGGGCAGGAACGACCACACCACGACCACGAACCGTCGGTACGAGCGCAGCGTCATCCGAACCCCCGACGGTGGGTCGACGCCCGCCTCCGTATGCCCTGACACGTCGTGAGGGAAGGGAGCGGTGTGGTTAAACGTGATGACTGACCGCGTCCCACCGCGACGGAGACGGTCCGTCCAACACCGTCAGCACGTCTTAATAACAATATTAATTAAATTGAGTAGAGATGGCACCAGAGAACAGACAGACATATAAAATAAATATAGGATAGAAAAAGAATAATATATGAAAATAGTCGCCGATTACAATAAATATCGTGCTTCAAATCACAAAATATAGTCAGTGCAAAAAGCAGGTGGCTGTGTAGTACAATTAATTATATCTATAAAGCCGGCGACGAGGCCGGATTGGCGACCCTGTTGGCCGGCCCTTACATTACACATATACATCTGTAATTCACATCGGCGCACCGACGGCCAGTTCGCCGTGTCGAAGGCCTCCCGGTCGCACCGGGCGATACGTCGAGTAGTGGGACAGTGCTCACTGCGGGTACGCCAGGTTGAGTTCGATCTCGTTCGCCATCCCGAGCATCAGGTCGGGCACCTCGACTTCGAGTTTCTCCCCTTTCATCCGGTGAGAGGGCCCCGAGACGCTCAGCGCACCGAGAACCTCCCCGTTCGCGTCGCGAACCGGAACCCCGACGGCGTTGAGTCCGCGGAGGTTCTCCTCGCGGTTGAACGAGAACCCGCGCTCACGGACTGCGGCGAGTTCGGAGCGCAACTCCGCCTCGTCGGTGACCGTCTGGTCGGTGACCGCTGCGAGGCCGTGCTGTTCGAGTATCTCGCGGATGCGCTCCTCGGAGAGGTTGGCCAGAATCGCCTTCCCGGCGGCCGTCGAGTGGAGGTGGATGCGTCGTCCGACGCCCGAGTCCGTCTGGACCGCGTGACTCCCCGTCTCGCGGTAGATGTAGACTCCTTCGCCGTTCTCCTCGACGATGAACTGCGCTCGTTCGTCGAAGCGCTCCGCGAGCGTCTTCACGTGTCCCTGGATGAGGCGGAACTCCGACCGGTGGTTCCGGACCTCCTCGCCGAGTTCTAGGAAGCGCAACCCGAGTCGATACTCGTCGCCTTCGCGCACGATGAACCCGAGGTTGGTGAGCGTCGTCAGGTGCGCGTGGACCGTGCTCTTCGCCAAGCCGGTTTCGGCAGTCAGTTCCGCGAGGCTCGCCGTTCGGTGCTCCCGAATTCGTTCGATGATCCCGAACGAGAGCTCCACCGACCGGATGTTGTCGTCGGAGTGGGCGATGTGGTCCATGTGCTGGATATCCAGTAATCGGCAGTGATTCTTAACTCTACCCCCTGTCGTCAGCCCAGAAACACACGAACGCGGGTCGACCTGGGCCTTAGTTCAGATGCGTTCATCTCTGCCGAACAGTCGACTCCCGGCCGGAGCGCGGTGCGCCGACTGCCGACCGGGCCGAGCACGCCCGCTCGGTGTGGTGAACTCACGTGGCGTTGTCCGTTTTCGCGGACTCTACGTGTGTTGTTCACGTGGAGCGTGTCTGGTCGACTCTCCCATTCTTCGTTCCCCACTGCCGAACAGTCGAACGGCCCCTCCGACCGTCCTGGACACTCACCGAGCCGTCACGCTCGGCAGTCGCCGGGTCGTGACCGACCGTCGACCGGCCGTCGACCGACCGACGGTTTCAGTACGAGCGCGGGAGTCCGAGTACCTTCTCTCCCAGATAGTTGAGCACGAGTTCCTGGGTGATTGGGACGAGCCGTGTCAGGCGCGCCTCGCGGAAGTAGCGCTCGACGTCGTACTCCGTCGCGACGCCGAATCCGCCGTGGGTCTGGACCGCCGCGTCGGCCGCAGCGAACGCCGCCTCGCTCGCGAGGTACTTCGCCATGTTCGCACGTGCGCCGACGTCCGTCCCGGTCCCGTCGTCGACGACTTTGGCGGCGCTGTAGGTGAGCTGTTTCGCGGCCTGCACCTCGGCGTATGCCTTCGCCAGCGGGTGCTGGATGGCCTGGTTCTGCCCGATGGGACGACCGAACACCTCGCGCTCGTTGGCGTAGTCGACGGCCCTGTCGATTGCGAGTTCGCCGAGGCCGAGACACTCGGCGGCGATGACGAGCCGTTCCTCGTTCAGCCCGTCGAGCACCTGGTAGAAGCCGTCCCCCTCCTCGCCGACGAGTCTATCGGCGGGGACCCGGAGGTTCTCGAACCAGAGTTCGAACGCGTGGACCGCGTTGCTCGCCGACTTCGAGATGGGCTTCATCTCCAGGCTCCCGGCGTCGACGGCCTCGTCGATGTCGACGAGGAACATCGAGATACCGCGAGTTCGTTTCTCCACGTCGTCGAGGGGAGTCGTCCGCGCGACGAGCAAGATGTAGTCGCTCGCGTCGACGCGGGAGGTCCAGATCTTCTGTCCGTCGATGACGTACTCGTCGCCGTCGCGTTCGGCGAACGTCTCGATTGCCGTCGAGTTCGACCCCGCGTTCGGTTCGGTGAGCCCGAACGCCTGGATGGCGGTCTCACCCCGTGCGACCGCGGGGAGCACCTCCCGCTTCAGCTCCTCGCTCCCGTATCTGACGATGGGGACGGAGTTGTAGATGCCACCGTGGATGGCTTGCGAGGCGGTGAACCCGCCGCCCGCCCGCGAGATCTCCTCCATCATGACGACGGTTTCGGGCGTCCCCATTCCGGCCCCGCCGTACTCCTCGGGGAGGAGGATACCGAACCAGCCGTGTTCGCCGAGTTCTTCGACGAACCTCGTCGGATACGATTCCTCGCGGTCGCGTTCTCGCCAGTACTCGTCGTCGTACCCTTCACAGATCTCTCGGACGCTGTCTCGGACCAGCCGCTGCTGGGCTGAGAGCTCGACGATGTTCGTCGCTCGGGTCATTCGTCCCGACTAAGCGAGTCGGTGAGATAAGCGTATACCCTCGCCGAACCTGACACGGAACAGTGCAGTCGTCACAACGCTTAACATCTCGTTGCGTGTTACATCACGTCGTGACAGGGTACCGCACACAGCAACAGTGGACCGTACCATGGCGGGGACAACCGGCACACCCCGCCGATGGGTGACCGCCCGATTTCCTCGCGCCTCGCCGGGGACGTCCGGTCGGTCGCGCCGGAGCGGGCCGCGGCCGAAATCCCCGACGACGCCACACTCGTCCTGAGCGGGTTCGGGCGCGCGGGCTACCCGAAGGCCGTGGCGCTCGCACTCGCCGAGAGCGGGCGCGACCTCTCTCTCACCGTCATCAGCGGCGGGAGCGTCGGCGACGAGGTCGACACCGCGCTCGTCGAGGCCGGTGCCGTCGCGCGGCGCTTCCCGTATCAGGCCACGTCGGCCGCCCGGACCGCCGTCAACGCGGGGCAGATCGCGTTCCACGACCGGCACATCTCCCGGCTCGGCGACGAGGTCGCGTTTGGCCACTACGGGACGCCCGACGTCGCACTCGTCGAGGCCGTCGCCGTGGGTGACGACTGGCTCGTCCCGACGACGTCTATCGGGCACACGCCGACGTACGTCGCGTCAGCCGACCACCTCATCGTCGAGGTGAACCACGCACAACCGCTCGCGCTCCAGCACCTCCACGACGTGTTCGACCGCGGGACGCCGCCCACCCGACCGCCGCTCCCGCTCTCGTATCCAGGTGAACGCATCGGCTCGCCGCGCATCCCCTTCGACCCCGACAAACTCCTCGCCGTGGTCGAGACCGACCGCCCCGACACACCGTACACCTTCCGAGCGCCGACGCGGACGGACGAACGAATCGCCGACAACCTCGCCACGTTCCTCGCCCGCGAGGTGGAGACGAACCCGACGTTCGACGACGCTCTGAACCTCCAGTTCGGCGTCGGAAGCCTCGGGAACGCGCTGATGGGGGCGTTCGCCGACGCCGACTTCGGCGACCGAGTCGTCTCGTACTACGGCGAGGTCATCCAGGACGGCCTCCTCGATATGCTCGACGCGGACCGTCTCGCCGCCGCCAGCGCCGCCTCGCTCGCGCTCTCGGCCGAGGGCCAACAGCGGCTGTTCGCCGACATCGAACGCTACGCCGAGCGGGTCGTCGTCCGCAACGCCGACGTCTCGAACAACCCGACGCTCATCGACCGCTTCGGCGTCGTGGGGGTGAACAGCGCGCTGGAGGTCGACCTCTACGGCCACGTCAACTCGACGCACGTCGGAGGGACGCACGTCGTCAACGGGATCGGGGGGAGCGGCGACTTCACCCGGACGAGCACGCTCTCTGTCATCGCACTCGCGTCGACGGCCAAAGACGGGACGATTCCGCGTATCGTCCCGATGGTCCGACACGTCGACCACACCGAACACGACGTGAGCGTGGTCGTGACCGAACAGGGCGTCGCGGACCTCCGCGGCTGTTCGCCACGCGAGCGCGCCGTCCGACTGGTCCAGTGCGCTCACCCCGACTTCCGTGCCGACCTCGATGCGTACCTCGACCGCGCCGAACGGGGCGGGGGAAACATCCCCCACGACCTCGACAGCGCCTTCGACTGGCAGCGGGACTGACCGCGTCCGCGTCCCCGACCCAAACGTTCGTATCACCTCCCGACGTCAGCCCAGTCGAACATGGCTGACGACAGCGACCACGAACGGCGACTGGTGAGCGGCTGGGAGGGACGGTACTACGAGGACTTCAGCGTCGGTGACGTCTACAAACACCCCTACGGGCGGACCGTGACCGAGACGGACAACGTCTGGTTCACGAACGTGACGATGAACCTCAACCCGATGCACTTCAACGAGGCGTACGCCTCCACCACTGAATTCGGCGAGCGCCTCGTCGACGGCACGTTCGTCATCGCGCTCGTGGTGGGCATGAGCGTCATCGACGTCTCCGCGAACGCGACGGCGAATCTGGGGTACGACGAGGTCCGTCACCACGCGCCCGTCTACCACGGCGACACGCTGTTCGCCGAGAGTGAGGTGCTGGAGAAACGTGAATCGTCCTCTCGGGACCACGTCGGTATCGTCACGACCGAGTTACGAGCGTACAATCAGGACGACGTGAAGGTCATCTCGCTGAAGCGCACCCCGATGGTGCTCAAACGCGAGTACGCCCAGCCCTCGGCGGCGAAGCCGACGGGATGGCCGGAGGGAATCGGCACCCAGCCCGAAGACCTGGACGGCGAGTGAGGTGCAGAAACGGGGGTGTCACTCACTCGGGGGTGCGGTGGCGCGTGGCGTCGCGGACTCCGGTCCGCGACCCGCGTGCGAGGGATGAGCGAGTGAACGAACGGAGTGAGTGAACGAGTGAATCGGCTGGGGAGGGTGTGGCTTCATCGCGCCCGGCTGCCGCGGGCCGACTGCCGAATCCACGCGTTCGTCCTGCCGTCAGGGCGCGTGCGCATCGATGCACTCTGTCTTGTCTCCCTGTACGCTTCTGATTCCAGCGCGAACTGCTTTATCCTCTCCGCGTGACCTGCGACCGAGGAACACGATATGTCCGACGAGCAATCCCCGGCGATTCGCATCAAAGCCATCAACCCCAACACGACGCAGGCGATGACCGAGAACATCGAGCGGCAGGCCAACCGCTACACCGCCGACTCGACGCAGGTCACCGCCGTCTCGCCCGAACGCGGCCCGGTCAGCATCGAGTCGTACTACGACGACTATCTCGCCGTCCCCGGCCTCCTCGAAGAGGTCCTGAACGCCGCCGACGAGTACGACGCGTTCGTCGTCGCCTGCTGGGGCGACCCCGGCCTCGAAGCCTGCCGCGAGGTGACCGAGAAGCCGGTGGTCGGTATCGCCGAAGGCTCGATGTACGTCGCCAACATGCTCGCGGCGACGTGGTCCGTCGCCACCATCCTCCCCCGCGCGAAGCACTTCATCGAGGCCGCCGTCGTCAAGACCGGCCTTTCCGACCGCTGTGCGTCGGTCCGGTGCACCGATTTGACCGTCGTCGAGACCGAGGAGGCCCGTGACGCCACGTTCGAGGGATTGCTGGAGGTGAGTCGCCTCGCCATCGACGAGGACGGAGCCGAGGCCATCTGCCTCGGGTGTGCCGGGATGGGCGGCCTCGCCGAACGGTTAGAGGAAGAACTGCCCGTTCCGGTCGTCGACAGCGTCGGTGCCGCGGCCGTTCTCGCCGAGTCGCTCGTCCAACTCGGCAAGACCACGAGCAAGGTGATGACGTACAAACCCCCCGAGCCGAAAGCGCAGAGAGGGTACGCGGACATCTACCAGTTCCGCGACGACACGCCCGCGGCCGACGACTGACTTTTCGCTCCCCTGAGCGCTACAGCTAATAGCCCTCTGTGTGTGATTCTCTATGATGCCCGAGACGAATACGAGAGATATCGACCCAATCACCCTGTCGGTCGTCCAGGGTGGGCTCGAGACGGCCCAGCGGGAGATGACGACGACGATGATGCACACGGCGCGCTCGTCCGTCCTCAACATCGCCCGTGACTACTCGAACGCCCTCTTCGACAAAGAGGGGCAGATGCTCGTCCAGGGACAGGACATCCCGATCCACCTCGGGAGTCTCATGCCCGCGACGAAAGCCGTCATCGACCGCTTCGAAGACGACGTCTCCCCCGGCGACGTCATGTACCACAACGACCCCGCCTGGAGCGGCAGTCACATCCTCGACTGCTGTATGTACAAGCCCGTCTTCGTCGACGGCTCCGTCGAGTACTGGACGGTCTCGAAAGGTCACATGACCGACATCGGCGGCCCGGTCCCCAGCGGCTACAACCCCGATGCGACGGAGATATACGCCGAGGGGCTCCGCATCCCGCCCATCAAGCTCTGGGAGGGCGGCGACCTCCGCGAGGACGTCCGAGACCTCCTCTTGGCCAACGTCCGCTCCGCCGACGACTGGAAGGGTGACCTGAACGCCCAGCACGGCGCGGTCCAGATCGGCGAGCGTCACCTCCACCGCCTCGTCGACCGGTACGGCCTCGACACCGTGAACGCCTGCTTCGACCGCCTGCTCGACCGCGCCGAGGAGGCCATGCGTGAGGAGATAACGGGCATCCCCGACGGCACGTACGAGGGGACCGTCCCGCTCGAAGACTCCGGTCACGGACTCGGCGAGGTCGACATCACCGCGCGCGTCACCATCACCGCTGACGAGGCCCACGTCGAACTCGACTCCCCCGAACAGCTCCCCTACTACATCAACTCCTACGCCGCGAACTCGGTGTCGGGGGTGTACCTCGGCTTCATGATGTTCATGCAGCTCGACCCACCGTACAACGAGGGGCTGTACCGTCCCATCACCGTCGACGTCGGCGAACCGGGGACGATGACGAACGCGCAAGAACCAGCCCCGCACGTCAACTGCACGACGACGCCGTCGGAGACCATCACCGACGCCGTTCGCACGGCCCTCGAGAACGCCGAACCCGAGCGGGCGGTCGCGTCGTGGGGGCACACGAGCGGCGTCAACATCGCCGGCACCCGCCCGGACGGGGGAAGCACGTACACGACGATGGTGCTGGCCTCCATCATCAGCGGTGCCGGTGCCTCACACGACATGGACGGCTGGCACTCGCGGGGGCCGCTCTGTTGTTTCGGTGCGCTCTCGTCGGGCGACGTCGAGGTGATGGAGCACATGTACCCCATCGTCCTCCACCGCTACTCGCTCCGACCCGACAGCGGCGGCGCGGGCCGCCAGCGCGGCGGCTGCGGCACCGTCTGGGAGGTCGAACCCCGCGACCACGACATGCAGGTCATCATGTGGGGTGAGGGACGGAAGAACGAGACGCCGAACGCGCTCGGCTCGTACAACTCCCTCAGCGACCCGAAGCTCGGCTCCGTGGAGGTCGACCGCGCGGATGAGAGCGTCGAGGAGTACCGCGAGAACACCATCGTCACGGTGAGCCCGGGTGACCGCGCCCGCAACTACAACCCCGGCGGCGGGGGCGTCGGCGACCCGATGACACGTCCCGTCGACGCGGTCGTCGAGGACGTGACACACGGCGTCGTCACCGAGGCGGGTGCCGAACGGGAGTACGGCGTGGTCGTCGTCGACGGCGAACTCGACGAGGCCGCCACCGAGGAGGCGCGTGCGGCACGGACGGACGGCGGCGCACGCGCCGAGACCCCGGGCGCGACCGACGGGGCCGAGGGGGTGGACCGATGACCTACCGACTGGGCATCGACTCGGGCGGCACGTTCACCGACTTCGTCCTCGCCGGCGATGGCGCTGTCGAGGTCCACAAGACACCGTCGACGCCGTCTGACCCCTCGCAGGCGGTCCGTGACGGCCTCGAACTCGTCGCCCGCGAACACGGGACCGACGTAGCGGGGCTCCTCGCGGAGATAGATATCATCATCCACGGGACGACGGTGGCGACGAACGCGCTCATCGAGCACACGGGCGCGAAGACGGGGCTCATCTGTACCGCGGGCCACGAGGACTCACTCGAGATTCGCCTCGGCCACAAGGAGGACGGCCACCGCTACGATATGAACTACCCGATGGCCGAGATGCTCGTCCCCCGCCATCTGCGGGTGCCGGTTCGCGGGCGCATCCTCGCCGACGGCTCCGAGTACGAGCCCCTGAACGAAGACGACGTGTACGCGGCCATCGAACGCTTCAAATCGGCCGGGGTCGAGGCCGTGGCCGTCTCGCTCGTCTGGTCGTTCGAGAACCCCGCACACGAAGAGCGCATCCGCGAGATACTCGCCGAGGAACTCCCCGACGTCTTCACCTCGCTCTCGGTGGACGTCCTCCCACAGGTGCGCGAGTACACGCGGACGAGCACGACCGTGGTCAACGCGTACGTGAAGCCGACACTCGACCGGTACGTCGCACGGGTCGACGAGTACCTCGACGCCAACGGGTTCACCGGCGAAATCCGCTACATCCAGGCCAACGGTGGTATCGCGAGCAGCGAGACCCTCCGCCGGCGGCCGGCGTACGCGATCAACTCCGGGCCGGCCGGCGGCCCCGCTGCCGGCCTCCACCTCGGGCGACAGTTCGGCTCCGAGGACGTCATCACCGTCGACATGGGCGGGACGAGCTTCGACGTGAGCCTCACGCGCGACGGCTCGACGGAGGTCCGGAAGGACTTCGACCTCATGCGCTACCGGATGGGTCTTCCCATGTTACACGTCGAGACCATCGGTGCCGGCGGCGGCTCCATCGCCTCTCTGGACCGCGGAGTCCTGCAGGTCGGGCCCGAGAGCGCCGGGGCCGAACCCGGCCCCGCCTGCTACGACCGCGGCGGCACACGACCGACGGTGACGGACGCGCTGATGGTGCTCGGCTACCTCAATCAGGCGGAACTCCTCGGGGGGCGGATGCCCATCGATAGCGAGGCCTCCGCGAACGCGATCGAGGAACACGTCGCCGCCGACTCACAGCTAGACGTCGAGACCGCCGCGGCGGGCATCCTGGAGATTGTCACCAAGAACATGGTCGACGGCATCCGCCAGGTGAGCATCGAGAAGGGTCACGACCCGCGTGACTTCACCATGGTCTGTGGCGGCGGCGCTGGCCCCGCCCACGCGACCGCGCTGGCCGACGAACTCGGCGTCGGGCGCGTCCTCGTCCCGAAGACCGCGAGCGTCCTCTGTGCGTACGGCGAGGTCGTCTCGAACTACAAGCACAACCGGCTCGCCTCGTACCCCTCCCGCATCGAAGACGTCGACGCCGACGATTTAGAGGCGCGCTTCGCCGACCTCGAAGCAGGGGCGCGAGACCGGCTCGCGACCGAGGGTATCGCCGCGGAGGACATCGAACTTCAGCGAGTGTTCGAGATGCGCTACCGGAACCAGATCAAAGAGTGCGAGGTGACGATGCCGGCCGTCGAAATCACGGACGAGTGGCTCGACGAACTGAGAGCGGCGTTCGACCGCCGCCACGAGGAGCTGTACACCTACGCCGAACCCGAGACGCCGGTGGACGTCATCAACATCGAGAGCGTCGCCTACGGCGCGGTGACCCCGCCCGACATCAGCGGTGGACTCCCCACCGAGGGGACGGTCGACGACGCGCGGACGGGGAGCCGCGAGGCGTACTTCGAGGCCGCCGGTGGCTTCACCGAGACGCCGGTGTACGACGGCGCACGCATCCCCGCGGGCGCTGAACTCGTCGGCCCGGCCATCGTCGAGGAGACCACGACGACGATGGTCGTCAACCCCGGCTGGCGCGCGCGTCTCGACGACGCGGGCGTCTACGACCTGACCGCCGAGGAGTGAGAATCGGCTCCCGGGGTGGTTTTTACGCGGTTTCGAGAATCGAATTAGTCGAGCGGTAACAGATAACGGTTCCGTGCGGCTCGCCGCTCAGCTCTGTGCGATCTTGCTGATGTCGACGAACCGCGTCAGGACGTAGACGATGGCGAAGATGATGACCAAGAGCGAGATGGACAGCGCCGCGGCGTTCGGGTAGTTCAGCCCGTTGTTCACCGCGAGGTAGATGAGCGTCGTGATGGTCCCTTTCCCGCCCGAGAGGAACTGCGGGACGGTGAAGTCGCCGATGGAGAGGACGAACACGAAGATGACGCCGATGGCGACGCCGGGCATCGACAGCGGGAGCGTGACGTGTCTGAACGTCTCGAGGGGACCGCCGCGGAGCGTCTCGGAGGCGTCGAGGAGGTCCTCGTCGATCTGTGACAGCGAGATGTAGATGGGGGCGGCCATGAACACCACGTAGGCGGCGAGGTAGCCGACGATCTGTGAGAACGGCGAGAACAGCAGGAAGTCCAGCGGCGCATCGATGAGGCCCAGCTGGATGAACAGCTGGTTGATGACCCCCGTCCGGCCGAGGATGGGGTACCACCCGATCGTCCGGACGACCGCGGAGGTCCAGAAGGGAATCACGAGGAAGAGCAACAGCAGGATGCCGCCGTTCTGTGTGGTGTAAAAGCGGAGGTAGTACGCCAACGGGTAGCCGAAGACGAGCGTCACGGCCGTGACCGCGACGCCGATGAGCAGCGAGCGCACGAACACGTCGTAGATGGTCGGCTCGAAGACCGACTGCCACGCCGTGAGCGTGAACTCGTTGATGACGTTGAAGCTGGAGTACGTCAGGAAGCTGTAGTAGAGGATGACCACGAGCGGTGCGAGGAGGAACACGACGAACCACGCGACCGTGGGGGTGATGAGGCCGGCGACCTCGCCCATTCCGCTGAGTCGACGACCCAGACCGGTCGCGGTCGGTTCGTTCTGCTCGCTACTCGCCGATTCGGTTGCCATAGTATCCGGCATGTGAGGGAGTCTCAAATAGTTATTCGTCGGTCGGTTCAGGCGCTAGTGAACTCCTGCCAGCGGCTGAGCATGTAGTCCGCGTTGCTCGGCCAGATCTGGAAGAAGCCCAGACGGTCGATGCGCTCTTCGATGGGACCGGAGTCACGAGCCTTGCCATCAGAAGCCGGCGAGCCCTCCTCCATCGACCACTCGTAGGTCTGGGGGTCGAACAGGCCCGGTTCGGCGACCGACTGGTAGGTCGCCGTCCCTTCGTACGCCCAGTCGTAGTACTCGGGGCCCATGCCCTGTCCCGATTCGTCGGAGCCGTCGCGGACGAGGTCCGTGTTCGGGTAGTGCGGGACCGAGTAGCCCCAGCCCTGGATGAAGCCGGGGAACCACGCGCCGTAGTGGACGTCGTTGATGAGCGAGTGGACCGCGTCGACGTTGTTCCGCGACGAGGCACCGGGACTCACCGGCGCGATGCCGCCGTACCAGTAACGGTACCCCTGGACCCCGTCGCTCATCGTGGCGTAGGTACACGGCGTCCCCGCGCGGCGGACGTCGAGGCAGGCGGGCTGCCAGATGTCGCCGAGGATGGCTTCTTCGGAGGACATGAGGTTCACGGAGTTGCCGTAGGCGACCCACGTCGAGCGGAACTGGCCGGCCTCCTTCTCCTTGATGAGGAAGTCGACGGCCGCGTCGAGCTGGTCTTCTGTCGGGTTGTTCAGGTCGCCCACGTTGGCGTCGATCATCCCGTTGTCGAGGAGGTGCATGAGCGCCTCGGGGATGGAGATCGCGGACGTCGCGCCCATGGCGACCTGCCCCGAGTACTGGTCGTCGAACAGCGCCGACCACTTCGTGACGGCGTCGACGTCGACGAGCTTCGGGTTCAGCCCGATGGCGTCGAAGTTGTACACGTGTGGCGGGAACAGGAGTTCGGTCCGCCCCTCGTCGGCCCACAGCTCTCCCAGGATAGTGTCCGTCTGCGCACCGAGGTAGTCGACCCGCTCGCCGGGGTTGGTGAAGAGTTCGGTGACGGTGCTCTCGTCCCACTTGTCGAGCGCGCTCGTCGGGACGGGGATGCTCGCGTCGTTGTCCTTCGTGATCGCGCCCGACCCGGACGTGTCGAGCGAGAAGGCGTCGAACGTCTCGCGGTCGCCGCTGAGGAGCTTCTGCTGGGTGGTCGGGATGTCGGCGGTCGTGATTTCGATCTCGTTCCCCGTCATCTCGGTGAACTTGTCGCCCTGACCGCCGCGAACAGCCCACGCCGGGCCCATCCACTTCAGGGGGCGCGACCCGCTCGCACCGCCGCCGTCACCACCGCTCCCGCCGCCGTCACCACCACCGCCACCGTTTCCGCCGCCGCCACCGTTCCCGCCGTCTCCACCGTTTCCACCGTCGTTTCCGCCCCCGGTACAGCCGGCCAGTCCGACTGCGCCGGCGGTCACTCCTGCGTGCAACATGAAGTTGCGTCTGCTAATGCCACGGGACATGGTACCACATTCGTGGTGGGGTATATATAACTTCATATCGGTTTGTGTATATACACAACGTACACGTCTTAATACTAGATATAATTTTGACGGCGGCGGTGTTCTCCCAACGTTCGTTCGGTGGCCGTGGCGAAAGAACTAATCTCCACTTCCGAGTCTCCCCCCGTATGGCACACGTCACGGTACTCGGCACCGGTGGGACCATCGCGAGCACGTCGAAGGACACGGGGGCGACGCCCGAACTCTCGGGGGCGGACCTCGTCGAGGCCGTCCCGGACCTCGAGCGCTACGCGACCCTCTCGGTGGAACAGGTCGCACAGGTCCCGAGCTTCGACATGGACTTCTCGACCGTCGCCCGCGTGGGTGAGGCGGCCGAGCGCGCCGTCGACGGCGGGGCCGACGGCGTCGTCGTCACCCACGGAACCGACACGATGGAGGAGTCGGCGTACCTGCTGGACTCGACGCTCGACGTCGACGCTCCCGTCGTCTTCACCGGCGCACAGCGCCGCCCCGACCAGGTGAGTCCCGACGGCCCGTCGAACCTGCTCACGGCGGTTCGTGCGGCCGTCCACGACCGACTGTCGGGAGCTGGTGGCGTCTACATCGCGTTCAACGAGGAACTCCACGCCGCGCGCGACGTCACCAAGACCCACACGAGCGCGCTCGAGACGTTCGCCTCGCCGAACACCGGGCCAGTCGCCAGTTTCCACCCGGGTGACGTGCGGTTCTACCGCGAACCCGGCCGACGCTGTGTCCGCGTCCCCGTCCGCGAACCCACCGCACGCGTCGAGGTGGTGACGACGGGTGTCGGCGTCGACGCGGCGGCCATCGACCGGGCACTCGCCGCCGGCGTGGACGGCCTCGTACTCGAGGGGACCGGCCTCGGAAACACCACGAGCGCGCTCGGCGACGCCGTCGGCCGCGCCGTCGAGACGGGCGTCCCCGTCGTCGTCACCTCCCGGTGTGGCGCGGGGGCCGTCGCCCCCGTCTACGGGACACCCGGCGGTGGGGCGACCCTGGCCGACCAAGGCGCGCTCTCCGGGGGCGACCTCCCGCCCCAGAAGGCCCGACTCACGCTCGCGCTGGCGCTCACGGCGGCCGACACCGTCGAGGACGTCGAACCGTACTTCGCTCTCTGACACGTCGGCGCTCCGGCGGCGATAACTACTTCTCCCGCTCGTGTGACCGACTCTCATGACACGCCTCGCCGAGAGTGTCGCGCTCGTCACGGGCGCCAGTTCGGGAATCGGAAACGCCATCGCCACGACCTTCGGGAGAGAGGGCGCGAACGTCGTCGTCGCCGACGTCAGGCGCGACCCCAAACTCGAGGACGAAGAATCGGTGTTCGACCGGCTCGACGCCGTCGACGCCGAGTACACGTTCGTCGAGACGGACGTCACCGACGAGGCCGACGTGCAGGCCGCGGTCGACACCGCAGTCTCGACGTTCGGCGGCCTCGACGTCCTCGTGAACAACGCGGGTATCTACTACCAAGCGCCCGCCGACGAGGCCCCGATGGCCGACTACGACGCCGTCATGGACGTCAACGTCCGCGGGGTGTTCCTCTGTGCGAAACACGCGTTGCCGCACCTTCGCGAGCGCAAGGGAAAAATCGTCAACCTCGCGTCCATCTACGGCCTCGTAGGTGGCGGACAGAGCGCGGCCTACTGCGCCTCGAAGGGCGCGGTCGCCAACCTGACCCGACAGATGGCGCTCGATTACGCCGCGGACGAGGTGAACGTCAACGCCCTCGCGCCAGGCATCATCGAGACGGCGCAGAACGCCGAGTGGCGCGAGACGGACCCCGTGCTCCTCGAAGACTGGCAGCGCCGGACGCCGTGGCCCCGGTTCGGCACGCCACAGGACGTCGCCGACGCGGCGCTGTTCCTCGCGAGTGCGGAGTCGGACTTCGTCACCGGGACCGTGCTGAGCGTCGACGGCGGGTGGACCGCACAATGACTCCGCGACTCGAACTCGACGTCGGCACCGGGGAGACGTTCTCCGGCGACCTCCTCGTCGACGACGCGCCCGAATCCGTCGCGACCCTGCGGTCGTTCCTCCCGCACGAGTCGGACCTGATGCACGTCCGCTGGAGCGGCTACGCCGTCTGGGTGAACATCGACGAGGTGGAACTGGGCGAGGTGCCGCGGGAGAATCACACGGTGTACCCCTCCCGCGGGGACGTCCTCCTCTACCCCGGCTATCGAAACGAACAGGAGATACTCGTCGCCTGCGGCCCGACCTGCTTCAAGAGCCCCGCCGGGGAGTTGGCGGGCAACCACGTCGCGACGCTCGACGCCTCGCGCGAGGAACTGGCGGCGCTCGAAGAGCGGACCCTGGCGGAGGGGGTCCAGCCGGTGACGATTCGGCTGGTCGACGACTGAAGGGACGTCGGAGCCCGGCGTGAGTCGAGGCCGCGTCTCGGCTGTCGGCACGCACGGTTCGACACTGCGAGAAGCGAGACACGACCGGTGCCCCGGAAGAAGAACGACGACTCAGCGGTTCTTCGCGCCGTAAAAGACCAGGAAGCCCGCGAAACCGAGCAGGACCGTCGAGGCGATGGTCGTGATACTGCCGAGGGCGAAGAGGACCGGTGTCGCCCGCGTCGCGCTCGCGATAGAGAACACCTCGAGCGGCATCGTGTTCTGGTCGCCCAGGAGGAGCAGACTGCGCGTGGCCTCGTTGTACGAGAGCGTGAAGGCGAACACGGCGGCACCGAGGACGGTGGGTGCGATCTGCGGGAGGATGATCTGCCGGAAGACGGTCACCCTGTCCGCACCCATCACGCGGGCGGCCTCCTCGTTCTCTGCGAGGTTCGGCGGGAACCCTGCCAGGAGCACGATGACGGCGAACGGGAGCGCCCAGACGACGTGGACCGGCACGGCGAGCCACAGCCCCTTGTTGAGGTCGAGGAGTTCGTTCAAGAAGAGTGTCGCGCCCACGCCGTAGGTGATGCCGGGGGTGATGATGCCGAGGATGAGCAAGAACAGGAGCGCTCGGCCGCCGACGAACTCGCGGCGGTACGCGAGCGCCGTCGCCGTCGCCAGCAGGGTGGTGATGACCATCACCACGATAGCGAGCTGGAGCGACCGGCTCACCGCCTCGACCATCGCCTCGGTGTTGATGAGTTCGACGTACCACTCGGTCGTGAACGAGACGAAGGGGAAGGTCAGCCCGCCCGAGTTGAACGAGAAGCCGATGACCGAGAGGATGGGTGCGTAGATGTACAGCGCGATGAGCGCGGTGTAGACGACGAGTACGTGTTTGACGCTGATTCGTTCGACGAGGGAGCCGCGCGCGGACGTCTCTGCCGCGCCACTCTCACTCACGGTTTTCGTTGCCATCTACCACGGAGATGCCCGGGGAAGGATATAAATCCTCAGTTCGGCGGTAAAACTCAGTGCATCGCGTCGCCGCCGTCGGGACTCAGCGTCTGTCCGGTGTAGTAGCTGCTCTCCTCGCTCGCGAGGAACACCACCGTCGGGACGACGTCGTCGACCTGCCCCAGCCGACCCATCGGCAACTCGGCCTCCTTCGCGGCGCGCCACTCCTCGGAGATGTCCGCGAGGAGGTCCGTCTCGATGGGTCCGGGCGCGACGGCGTTCACCCGAACCGTCGGCGACACCTCGCGAGCCAGCGCGCGAGTGAACGCGATGATGCCTCCCTTCGCCGCCGAGTAGTGGACGAGCTCTGGCGCACCCTTGATTCCTAGCTGCGAGGCCGTGTTGACGACGCTGCCCCGCCCCGCCTCGAGCATCCCCGGGAGGACGAACCGCGTCGTGAGGAACACCCCGCGGAGGTTCACCTGTATCATCTCGTCCCAGGTCTCGACGGGCATCTCAGCCAGGTGCGACTGGGTGACGATGCCCGCGTTGTTACAGAGGACGTCGGGAGCCCCGAAGCGGTCCTCGAACGCCCTCACCATCGATTCGATGCTCTCGGCGCTGCGCACGTCCCCTTCGAGCGCGACTCCCGTTTCTCCTCCCGCTTCGACCTCATCGACGACTGCCGCGGCCCTCTCGGCCTCGCCGTCGAAGGGCGGGTAGTTCACGCCGACAGTCGCGCCCGCCTCGGCGAGGCCGAGCGCGATTCCCCGGCCGATGCCGCTGCTCGCACCCGTCACTAGTGCCGTCTTTCCCTCGAGGGATACCATGCCACCCGCTCGCAGGCGACCACGAAAAGTGTAGCCCCGAGCGCGACCGTCGCTGAAAGAGTTATGACGCTCGATGTGGACTCACGGGCATGGCCGGTTCAAATGAGACCCACACGTCCGAGGCCACACAGGCCGTCTACGAGCGCGCGAGTATGGACACCCGGGTAGGCTACGGGACGACGCCGGCGCTCGTCGTCGTCGACCTCCAGGTCGGGTTCACCGATTCGGAAAGCCCCCTCGGCGGCGACCTCACGGGCGTGGTCGACCGGACGAACGACCTCCTCGACGCCGCCCACGACACCGACGTGCCGGTGGTGTTCACCCGCATCGTCTCTACTCACCCCGACCACGCCGACTTCGGCATCTGGCAGGCGAAGATTCCCCGTCTCGACACGCTGAAGGCGGGGTCGAGGTGGGTCGATATCGACGAGCGACTTCACCGAGCGGACGAGGACCACGTCCTCGACAAGCGCCAGGCGAGCGCCTTCCACGAGACCGAACTCGCGTCGATGCTGGTCGCGTGGGGCGTCGACACCGTCGTCGTCACCGGCTGTACCACGAGCGGGTGTATCCGTGCGACGGTCGTCGACGCCTGCGCACACGGTTACCGGACTATCGTACCCGGCGAAGCCGTCGGCGACCGCGCGCCCGAACCACACGAGTCGAACGTCTTCGACATGGACGCGAAGTACGCCGACGTCCGTCCCGTGGGAGAGGTCGCCGACTATCTGCGTGGCGCGGACGTGGACGGCCTCGAACAGTAAAAACGGGACGCGCTACTCGCCGTCCTCGCGGCCGTCACCCTGTGCGATTGTCAGGGCGGCGTTGGCGATGGTCTGCGCCGCCGTGTAGCAGTCGTCCCACGAGGTGTACTCGTCCTCGTTGTGGCTCTTACCGTTCTCGCTGACGGCGAACACCATCGCGGTGTCGCAGATGCGGTCCATGTACGACGCGTCGTGGCCCGCGCCGCTGAAGATGCGCATGCTGTCGTAGCCGAGGTCGTCCGCAGCGGTCTGGACGGCGTCGACGGTTCGGTCGGCGAAGTGCACCGGCGAGACGCGCATCCGGTCTTCGAACTCCCACTCGATACCCTCGCGCTCGGCGGCCCACTCGGCCTCCTGCAGGACCCGACTCCGGGCCTCTTCGATGATCTCCTCCTCGGGGTCGCGGAAGCCCCACGTGAACGTCACCTCGTCCGGGATGATGTTGATGGAGTTGGGCTTGACGTCCACGTATCCAGTGGTACCGACGGTGCGCTCGCCGAGCGTCGAGGGAATCCGGCGAATCTGGGTGATGACGTCCGCGGCCGCGACGAGGGCGTCCTTCCGGTAGTGCATCGGCGTCGGGCCCGAGTGGTCGGCGTCGCCGTAGAAGGTGATGGCACCCCACGTGAAGCCGACGACACCCGTGACGACACCGACCTCCTTCTCGTTCTCTTCGAGGTACGGCCCCTGCTCGACGTGGAGTTCGAAGTACGCCTCGTACGCCTCGGGAGGTTCGCAGGGCTCGTCGCCCTTGTACCCGATTCGCTCCAACTCGTCTTCGAACACCGCGCCATCGGCGTCGGTCTTGGCGTACTCCGCTTCGATGTCGAGGACGCCCGCCCAGACGCCGCTGCCCTGCATCGCCGGCTGGAACCGCGAGCCTTCCTCGTTGGTCCAGTTGACGACTTCGATGGGGTGGGTGGTCTCGATTCCCTCGTCGTTCAGCGTTCGGACGAACTCCAGCGCCGCGATGACGCCGAGGGCACCGTCGTAGATGCCGCCGTAGGGTTGGGAGTCGAGGTGCGAGCCGATCATCACCGGCTTCGCGTCGGGGTCGGTCCCCGCCCGCCGCCCGAACATGTTGCCGAAGGTGTCGACGCGGGTGTCGAGGCCCTCCGCATCCATCTGCTCGGCGAACCAGTCGCGAATCTCCTTGTCGTCATCGGAGAGGGTGAGACGGTGGAGGCCGCCGCCGTCGGTGCCGCCGATTTCGGCCTGCGCTTTCATCGTCGAAACGAACCGCTCGCGGTCGAGTGTCAGGTTCATACTCAGAGCGTCTCGTATCGATGCAATAACTCTTTGCGTGGTTCCGTTTGGCGTATCGTCTATCGCCGTCGGTCTGCGAATGCAGGTGAAGACGTGCGAAGGGGGACGAATCGACTGGGAGAGGCGACGGTCCACCGCGCCCGGGCACCGCGCGGTATTCGTGTCACGCTACGCGGCACGCTAGTCGACGGCTTCGTCTCACGCGGTGGGGGCTGTCCCCGCGCTCAAACCGACGGCGAACCCGAAAGAGACGGTCGGGTGCTCGCGTTACTGCCCGAGGATGTCCTTCTCGAGGTCGATGCCCTCCACCACGCTCGGCCGTTCGAGCAGGATGGTGTGTTCGGGGTCCCAGCCGACGGTGACCGCCTCGCTGTCGACCGTCAGTCGGTCCTCGGACTTGAGCTGGAGCTCGACGGTGCTCCCGTCGGCGTCCGTCGCGGAGAGGATGACCTGCGTCCCCGTGCCCGACTGGTAGAGGACGTCCTCGACGTCACAGTCGATGGCGTTGTCCGTCTCGCCCGGGTCGACGAGGCGGAGATACTGCGGCCGCACGGCGAACGGCATCCGGTCACCCACGACGTCTCGTGGCTCGGAGACGAGGTTCGCCGTACTGACGGTGAACGTCCCCAGTCCCGTCTCCATCGCCGCCGTCTCGCCGTCGTCGCTCACACTCACGAGCTCGCCGAAGAAGAGGTTCGAGTCACCGACGAACGTCGCCACGAACGCGGTCTTCGGGCGGTTGTACACCTCCTCGACGGGTCCGGAGTGTTCGACCTTCCCGCCGTTCATCACGATGATCTGGTCGGCCAGCCGCATCGCCTGCGTCTGGTCGTGCGTCACGTAGACGAACGTGGTGCCGAGTTCACGGTGGATGCGAAGCAGTTCCCGCTCCATCCGCTTCTGGAGCTTGTAGTCCATGTCACCCAGCGGCTCGTCTAAGAGGAGGAGTTTGGGTTCGAGTACGAGACTCCGCGCCAGCGCGACCCGCTGTTTCTGCCCGGCGGACAGTTCCCGCGGCGCGCGCTTGCGGAGTTCGTCCAGTTGCATCATCTCCAGCACGTTCGACAGCCGCTCGTCGACGACGTCCTGCGGCGCGTTCATCCGCTTCAGGCCGTAGGTGATGTTCTCCTCGACGTTCAGGTGGGGAAACAGCTGGAAGTCCTGGAAGACGAGCCCGATGTCGCGCTGGTACGTCGGGGTGTCGGTGATGTCGACGCCGTCGAGGATGACCGCACCCTCGGTGGGCGGAATCTTCCCGACGAGCGAGTGGAGTGTCGTCGACTTCCCACAGCCGGAGGGGCCGATGATGACACAGAAGTCGCCCTCCTTGATCGCGAAGTCGATGTCGTCGACGGCGAGGGTCCCGTCGGGGTAGATCTTCGTGAGCCCCTCCACGCGAAGGACGTCGTTCCGGTCGGTGTCGGCGTCAGTCTCTGGGGGCCGCCGGGTGAGGTCTGAGTCCGACATCTCACACCTCCATCAGGTCGTCGACGGTCGCGGTGTCGCTCACGCTCAGCTTCGCGTACGCCACGCCCTCGTCGGCGTTCCACCCGACCGAGGTCCGCGACTGCACTGTCTCCATCGGGACGTTCCCGCTCGTGACGGACTGGAAGTCCTCGACGTCCGTCTCGCCCCGGGTGTCGAGCGAGACGGTGAACTCCGTCACCTCGCCCGTGTAGGTGCGGCCGGCGACGTCGCCGGCGAACGTGTTGTCACAGCCGTCGGCCGCGTCCCCGAGTCGGACCGACTCGGGCCGGACGAGCACGACGACCTCCGCCCCCGGTTCGACGCCGTCGTCGCGGGTGGCCGCCACCACCGACCCCACCGGCGTCTCGACGGTCAACGTGTCGCCGTCGACGGCGGTGACGGTTCCCAACAGCGGGTTCGAGTCGCCGACGAACCGGCCGACGAACGCCGTCGCGGGCTCTGCGTACACCTCGTCGGGGGTGCCGACCTGCTCGATGAGCCCCTGGTTGACGACGACGAGCTTGTCCGCGAGCTTCAGCGCCTGGTCCTGGTTGTGGGTGACGTAGACGAACGTGCTCCCCAGCTCCTCGTGGATCTGCCGCATCTCCAGTTCCATCCGCTTCTGTAGCTTGTAGTCGAGGTCGGCGAGGGGGTCGTCGAGCAGCATCACGTCGCACTCGCGGACGAGTTGCCGGGCGAGTTCGACCCGCTGCTGTTGCCCCCCCGAGAGTTCGGCTGGGAGGCTGTCGCGCGTCTCCGAGATGGCGAGCAGTTCGAGCATGTCGTCGGTCTTCGTCTCGATTTCGGCCTCGCTCACGCCCGCCTGTCGGAGTCCGAACGCGACGTTCTCGGCGACGGTCATGTGCGGGAAGAGCCGTTCCTCGAAGTCCTGGAAGACGAACCCGAGGTCTCTGTCGGGGACCGAGAGTTCTCCGACGTCCCGCCCGCCGAGAGAGATGGAACCGCGGTCGAACTCGACGAGGCCGGCGATGCACTTCAACAGCGTCGACTTCCCCGACCCGGAGGGACCGACGACGACGCAGAACTCGCCGTCTTCCACCGAGAAGTCGATGCCTCTGAGCACCTGTTCGTTCGAGAATGACTTCTCCAGTGAAGTCACAGAGATGATACGTTCTACTTCGCGAGCGACGCTCATGCTGCTGTGAAGGATAACGGCGGTGTTAACGTTTTGGGGAGCGGTACCACGAGACGTGTCAACTCGACACATCTCTGGGGGTACCGGAGACGAATCCCACGCGTAGCGCCTCAGCCGAGTTGGAACACCGTACAGGGGACGTCGAGCGCGAGCAGGATGTCCTGGCTCGTACTCCCCAACAGCGCCTTTCCGGTGGGTCGGCGCTTCCGCCCGCCGATGAACACGTGGTCGATGTCGTGGTCGCTCACGTAGTCCGCCACCTCCTCGGCGGGCACGCCGACCTTCCCCACCACGTCGAGGTCGACCGCCGCCGCCCGGACGAGGCTCGCCGCGTCCCGCACGACGCTGTTTCGTTTCGCGATGTGGGTCGGGTCGGCCGACTCGTACTCCATCCCGTCGAGGATGTCGTCGAACTCCGACTCGGAGTACACCTGGAGGAGGGTCACGGCCGCACCCAGCGCGCTCGCGATCTCCACCGCGTGTTCGGTAATCTCCTCGACGTGCATCCGTTCCTCTCCGACAGCGATCAGTACGCGCTCGATCATCGCCTCTCAGTTCGAGCAAGTGTGATATAACTCTGTGCGCCGGTTCTCCGAACGGACCAGCGTGTGACTCGGTGAGCGGTCCCGTCCGCGCGGCCGTCGAGACGAGCGCGACTCACCTCACGCCGCCTCGTCGCCCTCGTCCACGAGGTCCGTCTTGAACGTGTAACAGTACCGGTCGTAGTCGACGTGGTCCTCGTAGAAGCGGTGGGCGTCGTCACGCCAGAGGCCGGAGGCGAGTTCGACGACGGTGCAGTCGTGGTCGCGGGCCCACCCCTCGACGAACGCCAACAGGTCGGCCCCGTGGCCCTCCGACCGGCGGTCCTCGCGGGTCACCAGGTCGTACACCCACGCGTGGCGGCCGTGATACAGCGTGGTCGAAAGGCGGACGCCCGCGAGTGCGAGGAGGTCGTCTGTCCCCGCTCTCGCCCCACCCTGGTCGCCCTCGTACAGGCCGAACAGTCGGTAGCCCTCGCCGGCCATCACGCGCAGTCGGTCGAGGAACGTCTCGACGTCCAGCGGCCGGAGTTGGCTCATCACGGGGTGAATCTCGCGCCACTGCGCCTCGCTCGTCAGTTCGACGACGTGAGTCTCGCTCGTCATCGAGCGTCGAGACGCGGAGGCGCCTGATAAATGTGGGAGGCGGTCACTCGAGCAGGTCGCGCTTCGCCGCCGCGAACTCCTCCTCGGTGAGCAAGCCGCGCTCGTACAGTCCCGCGAGTCGTTCGAGCGTCGAGACGGGGTCGTTGTCGCCCGCATCCACCGTGTCCTGCCCGTCGAGGTACGCCGCCGCCGCGTCCGTCTCCGTCCCTGGAGTCGCACTCGGATACACCCGATACCGCTCGTCGCCAGCGTCGAACGCCAGTCGCGTCTCCCCGCCCGCGCGCCGGACCGTCGGGCCGCCGACGGTCGCAAGCGGCAGGGTGTCGACGTCGAGTCGGTCGCGGTACTGGACGACGAGGTGGACCGCCCGGTCGGTGACGAGAGTGAGCACGCTCCCACCAGAACACGCCATCCGACGGCGGACCGTGCCGTCCGCCGCCACCCGGTCGGCCATGACACCCTCGAGGAGGTACTGCGGTGTCTCGTCGGGCGCGAGGACCTCTCGGAGCCGTGCGGGGGTTCCCTCGGGGACGAGTCGCACGCCGAGTCGCTCGGCCGTCACCGACTCGCCCGGTGCGGCGGCGGCGAGCGACCGCGTCGTCGCGGTTTCGGACTCGGCACCGGCCGCGTCTTCGGCGTCGGTCGTGCCGTCAGTGGGCGGGTCGCGGGGTGTGTCGGGCATACACCGTCGACGACGGCGCACCGGTTCAACCTTCCCCCGCGCGTGACTGGTGGCCCGAGGGAAACGGCTATAACGGCGACTGTCGACTCTGGACATAGGTATGGGAAGCCACAGCACTCGGCGGCAGCCTCGCATCCGGGTCGGTGTCGACGTCGGCGGGACGAACACCGACCTCATCCTCGTGTCGGACGAGGGGGAGTACAGTCACAAGACGCCGTCGACGGCGGACCCCTCGGAGTCGACGGTGACGGGCATCGTCGAACTCTGTGCGCTCGCGGGCGTCGACCCCAGCGAGGTCGGGCAGGTCCTCCACGGCACGACGGTCGCGACGAACGCGCTCATCGAACACGAGGGCGCAGAGACGGGGCTGCTGACGACCAAGGGCTTCCGCGACGTGCTCCACATCGGCCGCCACCGGAAACCGCACAGTTTCTCGCTCCAGCAGACCATCCCGTGGCAGGAGAACCCCGTGGTCAAGCGTCGCCACCGGAAGGAGGTGACAGAGCGCATCTATCCGCCCGGAGACGTGGTCACCCCGCTCGACGAGGACGAGGTGCTCGACCGCACGGCCGAACTGGTCGACGCGGGCGTCGAGTCCATCGCCGTCTGTTACCTCCACTCGTACCTCGACCCGACACACGAAGCGCGTACCCGCGAACTCATCGCGACGGCGTACCCCGACGTGCGCGTCTCGACTTCCCACGAGGTCGTCTCGCAGTTCCGCGAGTTCGAGCGCTTCACGACGACGGCCATCAACGCCCGACTCGAGCCCGTGATGGCGACGTACCTCACCCGCCTGCAGGAGCGACTCGCTGAGGCGGGCTGCGACGCGGAGGTGCTCATCATGCAGTCGAACGGCGGGATGGCGAGCGTTCGCAACGTCGCCCGACGCCCCGTCACGACGCTCGTCTCCGGCCCCGCGGCCGGGGTGCTCTCCGCGCAGTTCGAAGGGAACGCCCTCGACCGCTCGAACCTCATCGCCCTCGACATGGGCGGGACGTCGGCGGACATCTCGGTCCTTCCGGGGCGAGTCCTCGAACGCGACCCGCGCGACAGCACCGTCGGCGGCTACCCGACCATCGTCCCGATGCTCGACATCGAGACCATCGGGGCCGGCGGCGGCTCCATCGCCTGGTTCGACGGGGCGATGGGGTTCAACGTCGGCCCGAAGAGCGCCGGGGCTGACCCCGGGCCGGCCTGCTACGGCCGTGGCAACGACCAGCCGACGACGACCGACGCCCAGGTCGTGTTGGGGCGAATCGACCCCGACTCCTTCCTCGGCGGCGACCTCGACCTCGACCCCGAACGCTCCCACCAGGCCATCCAGTCGAAGCTGGTGGACGCCACCGACCAGGAGCGGTTCGAGGCGGTCGAGCGCGCCGCGCTCGCGACGCTCGAAGTGGCGAACACGAACATGTACCGAGCCATCCGCGAACAGACCGTCCAGCGCGGCTACGACCCCCGCGAGTACACCATCGTTGCGTTCGGCGGGGCCGGCCCGATGCACGCCGCGAGCATCGCCGAGGAACTGGAAGTCGACACCGTCATCGTCCCGCCGGCTCCCGGTATCGCCTCCGCACGTGGGCTCCTCACCGGCAACGTCAAGTACGACGTCCAGCAGACGGTGAGCCAGCGACTGGAAACCGTCGACGGCGGGTACATCGACGAGACGTTCGACCGCCTCGAAGCGAGGGGCAGAGAACAGCTCACCCGCGACGAGGTCGACGAGTCGCGCTGGCGGTTCGAACGGACCGTCGACTGCCTGTACGAGGGCCAGGGGTACGAGCTGAACGTCCCCTTCGAGGGAACCGACGGCGATTGGCATCAACGCGTCAGACAGCAGTTCGAACGGAAGCACGAAGCCGAGTACGGCCACTACTTCGAGGCCGACCCGGTCGAACTGCTCAACCTCCGCGTGACGGCCGTGGGCGAGATCGAATCCTACACCCCACGCGAGGTCGCCGCCGGCGACGAGGACGCCTCCGACGCCGCGACGACCGAGTCGCGCGTCGTCTTCGGGACGTCCCTCGCTCCCGAATCGGTGATGGTCACGCGGTACGACCGCGACCTGCTGAAGCGGGGGAACGTCGTCACCGGCCCCGCCGTCATCGACGAGTTCGACAGCACCGTCGTCGTCCACCCGGGGTGGACGGCCACGGTTGTCGACAACGGCGGCATCGAACTGAGGTTCGAACCATGAGCTCAGACACGACCGACACCACCGACACCGACGCGAACGACGAGCGAGAAACCACCGCCGCGGACGTCCTCCGTGAGCGCGACATCGACCCGGTGACCATGCAGGTCATCGGCGGCGAACTCGACACCATCGCCCAGGAGATGGCCTACAAGCTCATCCGCTCGTCGTACTCCTCGATTATCCGCGAGTCCGAGGACATGGGCGCGGGCATCTTCACGACCGACTGCCGCGAACTCTGTGAGTCGGACTCGACGCCGATGCACGTCGGCTCGCTCATCGGCTACCTCCAGGGGATGTACGACACGTTCGAAGAGCGCGGCATCTCTCGTGAGGAAGCCATCAACGAGGGCGACGTGTTCATTCACAACCACCCCCACTACGGGGCGAGCCACTCACCCGACATCGCCGTCGCCGTCCCCGTCTTCTACGAGGGCGAACACATCGCGTGGGCGGCCAACACGGCTCACCACCTCGATATCGGCTCTGCCACGCCCGGCCTCGCGGTCGACCTCGAAGACATGTACGCCGAGGGGAGCCTCTTCCGCGCGACGAAGGTGTACTCCGAGGGTGAACGGGTCGAGGAGATCTGGAACTTCATCCGCGACAACGTCCGCACTCCGAGAGAGGTCATCGGCGACCTGCAGGCGCAGGTCTCCTCGTGCAACGTCGGGAAGGACCGCTACCTCGCGCTCGTGGAGAAGTACGGTCTCGACGAGATTCAACACACCGGCGAGGCGCTGATGGACTACGCCGAGGCGCTCTTGCGAAAGGAGATCCGGAAGATCCCCGACGGCACCTACTACGCCGAGGACCACCTCGACGACGACGGTCGCAACCGGGGCGAGCGCCTGAAAATCGCCGCCGAGGTCACCGTCGACGGCTCGGACATCACGGTCGACATGTCCAAGTCCGCGGACCAGACGCCGACGGGGTACAACATCCCGTTCCACGGCTCGACGGACGTCTGCATCTACTTCACCATCCGCTCCATCCTGATGGACACCTTCGTCCGCGACGAGTATCTCCCGCAGAACTCCGGGACGTTCGCGCCCGTTCACCCGAAGGCCCGGCCCGGCTGTATGTTCAACCCGACGCCGCCGACGTCGGCGTTCGCCCGCATCAATCAGGTCGACAAGATGTCCGACCTCATCATCGAGGCGCTCTCGGAAGCCATTCCGGACAAGGTCTGTGCCGGCACCTGCGGGCAGGTGTACTTCGTCTCCTACGGCGGGACGAACGACGCGGGCGAGTACTGGGTCTACCTGGAGGTGAACGAGGGGTCGTACGGCGGGCGACCGGGTGCGGACGGCCTCGACGCGGTGGACGCGCTCGTCCACAACACGAAGAACCGCCCGGTCGAGGACATCGAACTCTCCCACCCGATGCGGGTCGAACAGTACGCGCTCCGCGAGGACGGCCACGGCGCGGGCCACCACCGCGGCGGTATCGGTATCGTCCGCGAGTCGCAGTTCCTGACCGACGCCGTGATGACGATGGAAGGTGACGGAAACACTTATAAGCCACACGGCTTGTTTGGAGGCACGGACGGGACGCACGGTGACCTGAAACACATCACCGCCGACGGCGACGTCATCGACCTCAACTCGAAGGAGTCGGGCTACAAGTTCGCCGAAGGTGACCGCGTCCTCATCAAGACCGCCAGCGGTGGCGGGTACGGCGACCCACACGAACGCTCGGCCGACCAGGTGTACGAGGACTACCTCGACGGCCTCCTGACCGAGGAGATGGCGCTCGAGGCGTACGACGTCGTCATCGTCGACGGCGGCCTCGACACCGAGGCCACGGCCGACCGCCGCGGCGACTGAGCCGCCTCCCCCCGCGATGACCCCGTTGACCCGGGCGAGCACGAGGTGACTCTCCCACGCTGTTCGCATATCCCGTGCCGACAGCCCCCCACTCCCCACCAGAGCTCACCTCACGGGCGACGGGGTGTGCGTGCGTTCCCCCCCCTCGCACCACACCCGGTCCTGCTCTTTCGACACCCCACGACAGACGTGTTTATTCCGTCCGCTCTCGAACGCCTGTCCATGACACCTGCTGACGGGGACCGTCCGGAGGCCACGCTGGCGGCGTTCGTCGCTCGATTGACGTACGACGACGTCCCAGACGCCGCGCGCACCACCATCGAACGCGCGTTCGTCGACACGGTCGGGGTGACGCTCGCGGGAAGCGTCGCCGACGCGGGCACACGAGCGGCCGTGTTCGCGACGAGCGTCGGGACCGGCGAGACGACGGTGCTCGGCACCGGCGAGACGGCGTCGCTCACCGACGCCGTCCTCGCGAACGGGACTGCCGGGCACGCCCTCGACTACGACGACCTCTCGTGGGCGATGGACGGTCACCCGAGCGTGCCTCTCGTCGCCCCCGCGCTGGCTGTCGGCGAGTACGTCGACGCGACGGGAGCAGACCTCGTCACCGCCTTCGCCGCCGGCTTCGAGGCGGAGTGTTACGTCGCCGAACCCGTCTCGCCGACGCACTACGAACAGGGGTGGCATCCGACGGCGACGTTCGGCACCTTCGGCGCGACCGCGGCGGCCGCGTCGCTCCTCGACCTCGACGAGAGAGCGACCGCGCGAGCACTCACCATCGCGGCTTCGATGCCCTCGGGACTGAAGCGTAACTTCGGGACGATGACCAAGCCACTGCACGCGGGACTCGCTGGGCGGTCCGGCGTGACGGCGGCCCTCCTCGCGCGGGACGGCTTCACCGCCGACGAGACGGCCATCAGCGGCGACCGCGGCTTCTGGGACCGCTACGCCGAGGGCGCAGCGCACGTCGCCGACCCACCGGGCGACCCGTGGCGACTCGAAGAGACGGGTATCAGCATCAAGGCGTACCCGTGCTGCTACTTCACGCACACGAGCATCGCGCTCGCGTCGCAACTCGCCGACGACCACGGGCTGGCTCCTGACGACGTCGAACGCGTCGAGGCGACGACGTCGCGTGGCGCGAGCGACGCACTCGTCCACGCCGACCCCGAGACCGGACTCGAAGCGAAGTTCTCGATGGAGTACGCCCTCGCGGCCGCGCTCGTCTTCGACCGTGTCGGGCTGGACGCGTTCGACTCGGAGGCGCTCGCCGACCCGGCGGTCCAGCACGTCCGCGAGCGGGCGACGTTCGTCGTCGACGACTCTCTCGCGTACAAGTCGAATCACGCGCGGGTGGCCGTCGAGACGGTCGACGGCGAACGATACGAAGCCGAGTTGGCAGCGCCCCCGGGGACGCCCGCGAACCCGCTCTCGGAGTCCGAACTCCGCGAGAAGTTCCTCGAGTGTGCGACGTTCGTCCTCGACCGCCCGGCGGCGGCGGACGCGTTCGCCGACCTCCGCGCGCTCCGCAAGTGCGAGAGCGTCCGTGACCTGCTCGCCTCGCTCTGCGTCTGAGCCGCAAAAAACCAAACCGTTCCTGCGTCCCGGGCCGCCTACGCCGGCGGGTTGGCCTCGCGCCACTCCTCGGCGACGGTGTCCATCAGTTTGAACTCGACGCCAGGCTTCGTCGACATGTGCTGGATGAGCGCCTCGAGGCGCATGATGCGGTGGGCCTGTCCAATCACCTGCGGGTGCATCGTGAGGATGAAGACGCCGTCGTCGACGTTCTCGTACATCCAGTCGAACTGGTCGTACCAGCGGCGGAAGATGGAGTCCTCAGAGACGTAGCCCATCCGGTGTGGGCGTGCCCAGGTGAAGGTGAACGGCGGCCAGTCGTCGCGCTGCCACGAGACGGGGAGTTCGACGATGTCCGTCGGTTCGCCGCGCACGTAGGGGCCGTCCGGCGGGGCCTCCCAGCCACCGTAGACGTAGTGTGGGGTGAAGTCCGAGGCCATCTTCGACGACTCCCACCGGATGCCGATGTCGGCGAGGATGTCGAGGGTGTGCGACGAGAAGTCCCACGCCGGGGAACGATAGCCGGTCGGCTTCCGCCCGGTGAGGTCGACGATGTTGTCGACGGCGCGTTCGACGTCGGCGCGCTCGTCCTCCTCGGACTCGAACGTCGCCGGGCCGGTGTGGCTCCAGCCGTGGTGTTGGATGTCGCCGCCGCGGTCCCACACCTCGCCACAGATCTCGGGGAAGCTCTCGATGGTGTGGCCGGGGACGAACCACGTCGCGGGGACGTCGTACTTGTCGTGGAGGTCGAGCAGTCGCGGTGCGCCGACTTCCGCACCGAACACCCCGCGGGAGTGCCGCGTGGGCTCGTCCCACGAGTCATACGACCAGAGCCACGTCGATACTGCGTCGAAATCGTACGATAGACAGACGGTAGCTTGCGCCATTAGCACGTGACTCTCACCCCGGTTCGGCTTAACTGTTGCTGGCAGAACGTGTACAGTTCGACCCGCTCACCGGGCGCAGCTGTCGATGGCAGAGAGAGACACTCGACGGTGGGTCCCGCGTCTTACGGCTGGTCCCAGCGGGTGCCGGGGTTCTCGTCGAGCCAGTCGAGGTGGTTCTCCGCACGGTCGTCGTAGATGACGTCGTCGGGGCCGAGCGGCTCGTCGGAGAAGGTGGCGTCGATGGCGTCGTCGACGCGGAGTACGAGGTCCGCAACCTCGAACGCCGCCACGATGCCCCGGCGCTTGTAGGCGACGGGGTCGAAGACGCCGGCTTCGGTCGCGCTCTCGACGGTCTGTTCCGGCAGGAGGAATCCGGCGTCGAGGGAGCCGGCGGCGTGTGCCATCCGGAGGTCCGCGACGGCGTCGATGGGGTCGGCACCGGCGTTCCGCGCGAGCGTCGCCACCACCGTCTCGAAGGCGTCGGCCATCCCCTCGACCGCGAGCTGTGCCTTCGTCGAGAGACCCGTCGCGCGGGCGCGGACCGCCCGTGCCAGCTCCATCTCGACGGCACCCGCACCGGGGACGACGCCCGGTCGGTGGCTGCCCTCCCCGCGGGCGGCGGCGACGGCCGCGGCCATCTTGCGGACCTCGGTCGTCGCCTGCGTCGCGACGTGCCCCGAGACGCCGTTGAGGACGACGGCCACGGAACCGGGGGTCGGACACTCGTCGAAGACGGTCATGACGGTGTTCTTTCGGCGGCCCCGACGGGGGTCACCCCGGACCTCTTCGACGCGTCCCGCGCGCCCGAGGTCCGTCGGAGCGACGTCTTCGGGGTTGCGGACGAGGCTCGCGCCGGTCGCGCGGGCGAGTTGGCGCATGTCGAGACGGTTCACGCTTCTGATGCCCATGATGCCGGCCTCCGCGAGCAGTTTCTGGAACGGGGGCGTGATGCCGAGGCGGCAGACGACGACGTCGACGCCGAGGGTGCGGTAGGAGTCGACGATGCGCCTCCGGCGCTCGGCGTAGAGGTCCTCGACGTCGTCGAAACTCGACGTGCGGAGGTCGAGCGTCGCTCGTTCGTCCCACTCGGGGTCTTTCAACCCCCCCGTGTCGTGTCCGTCGAGCAGGAGCACTGTCGCGTCAGTCACCGCCCGAGGCATCTGGTCGTTCGCGCGACCGTTCCGGTTGAGGACGGCTCCCTCGACGATCCGCGACGCGCCGATGGCTCCGGTGCTGAGCGTGCGCACGACGAACGTCTCCTCGGTGGGACGTGCGACGAGGTCGACCGCGTCGACGACGGTCGACGCCCACCGCGCCGCGAGACCGCCGACATCGTTCCCGGTCGCCGCAGCGCGGGCGACCTGTTCTTCGACCGCTCGTTCGTCGGGGAACGACGAGAGGAGCCGCGTCTCGGCGTCGAGTGTCGCGAGCGCCGCGTCGAGGCCGACCGCGTAGCCCGCGCGGACGTCGTGGGGGTGGACACCGCGGTCGACGAGGTCGACCGCCTCGTCGAGCAGCGCCGAGAGGAGCACGACGGTCGAGGTCACGCCGTCGGGGATGTCCTGGCCGACGACGTCGGTGTCGCCGGGTCGCTCCGGCCCGAGGACGCGGCGGACGATGGGTGCGATAGGGTGCGTGACCGGGAGCTCTTCGAGCAGGGTCGCGCCGTCGCTCGTGACGACCAGGTCGTCGGCGGGAACGTCACCCCGGTTCTGTGGTTCGGTCTCGCTCGCGAGCTGATTCACGACGAGCTTGTCGCTCGACAGCGGTCCGAAGGCCGTCGAGAGAACGCCAGCGAGGACGTCGACGGCGACGCAGTTGGCGTGGGGGAAGCGGGGAGCCGGTGGGTCGGCGTCGTCCGCGGTGGGTTGGGACGCCTCGTGTACGCTGCTCATTACACATATCCTGTACGTTCGGGTGTAAAAGGTTGTCTCCCACGGCGAGCGTCGGCACGGGAGTGACGAAACGTGGGATTTCTCCGGACGAACCCCGCTCGGGCGTCGACTCAGATGCTCCAGTCGGGCAGTTCGCGCGCGACGAACTGGCCGGTGCCGGGGTCGGCGACGATTTCGCCGTCGTCCGCCACGAGGTGGCCGCGGACGAACGTCTGCTTCACCTTCCCCGTCACCTCGCGACCCTCGTAGATGGAGAAGTCCGCCTTCGAGGCGTTGTCGGCCGCCGTGATGGTGTAGGTCTCGTCCGGGTCGAAGAGGACCACGTCGGCGTCGGTCCCGGGGTCGAGTGTCCCTTTCGTCGGCATGCCGAATATCTGCGCGACGTTGGTGCTCATGACGCGGACGAGCCAGGGGTACGAGAAGCCGCGCCTGCCGACGGCCTCGTCGTGGACGATGGGGAGGCTCCCTTGGAGGCCGTTCGCGCCGAAGGTCGACTCCCACCAGTTGTCGACCTGCTTCGACTCCAGCGAGTAGCCGCAGTGGTCGGTGGAGACCACGTCGAGCGTTCCGTGTCTGAGATGTTCGAACATCGCCTCGTTGT
Organism: Salinigranum halophilum; assembly: GCF_007004735.1. Taxonomy (NCBI): domain Archaea; kingdom Methanobacteriati; phylum Methanobacteriota; class Halobacteria; order Halobacteriales; family Haloferacaceae; genus Salinigranum; species Salinigranum halophilum. The sequence goes on along the minus strand of NZ_SSNL01000008.1, from coordinate 49,340 downwards.
CGTCGGGCTTTCGAATCGGTGGGGCGATCATCGCCTGACAGCCGATGTCCTCGTAGATGGAGTCGTCGCAGACGAGGTAGTGCGTGCAGGTCTCGGCGCGGAGGAGTGAGCCGTCGCCGCGGAAGCTCGCGAGTTCGTCCGCCGCCTTCCGGCAGCTCGTGTGGATACCGTAGTACTTCGCGCCCGCCTCCTGGGCCATCCGGGCGGCGTCGTTCGCGGCCATCGCCTCGGCGTAGTCGGGGCGAGACTGCGGATACCACGTCGGGTCACCTTTCCCCTCCTCGATGAACAGCTCGGTGAGTTCGTCCGTGACCGAGGCGTCCTCGGTGTGGAACACCCCGACGGCGTCGAGGTCGGCGATGCGTTCGAGGACGCGGTTCATGAAGCCGTAGCCGAGGCCGATCTCGTAGGCGGTGAAGAGCTTGAACGACGTCACGCCCTCGTCGACCAGCGTCTCCAGTTCGTCCAGTACCGCGGGGTCCTCGCGGGTGATGGCGGCGTGGACGCTGTAGTCGATGAGCGCCTGTTCACCCTTCCGTTGCTTCTCCTCGAGGCCGTCCATCAACGTCCCCTCCTCGTCGTAGTTGCTCAGCTCGCCGACCCAGTGTTGCCAGGCGAAGTCGATGTACGTCGTGATGCCGCCCAGGGCGGCGGCGGCGGTCCCCGTCTCGTAGGTGTCGATCGAGAAGTGGTCCTCGATGTGGACGTGCGGGTCGATCATCCCGGGCATCACGAGCAACCCGCTCGCGTCGACCGTCTCGTGTGCGTCGGGCATCGACGCCTCGCTTCCGACGGCGACGATCTTTCCGTCGTCGAACGCGAGTGAGCCCTCGAACATGTCTGTCGCGGTGACGAGCGTCCCGCCAGTGATGACTGTGTCTACCGTCATATCGTGTGTGACAACTCCAAACGAGGGTATAAATCTTGACGCCCGGACCGGGGGCCTGAGAGGCGGCTCCCCACCCGCGCGATGCGGGCCACGCGGGGTCGACTACGCTGTCGACGTCGCCACGCGCTCCAGCGCCCGCGCGACACGGAGCGCGACACTGTCTTCGAACCGCGGGGCGACGACCTGCGCGCTCACCGGCACGCCCGACCGCTCGGTCACCGGGAGAGTCACGGCGGGGGTGCCGGCGATGTTGAACGGCGCGGTGTTGCCGATGATGGGGAGGAAGTCCGCGCGCGTCGTCGTCTCGCCCACCGCCGGGACGCGGTCGCGGAGTGTCGGCATCACGAGCGCGTCGACCCTCGAAAACGTCTCGTCGAGGCGCTCTTCGAAGGCGATTCCCTCCCGTCGCGCGCGAGCGTACGTCCGACCCGCACTGCGCGCGTCGAGGAACGCCGGCGGGAGGATTCGGCGTGCGACGTGTTCGCCGAGGCCCCGCTCGCGCGCCGCTCGGAACGCGGCCCGGAGCTCCTCGTTGTAGCCCGACCCGTGGCCGCGGACGACGCCGTCCTGTTCGAGCAGCCAGACGAACTCCGCCGAGCCGACGGTGAGGTACGCCGTCTCCATCTCCGCGAGGTCGAGCGGGACGTCGACGACCTCGACACCGACCGCCTCGAGCCGTGTCGCCACCGCGCGGACCGCCCCAGCCGCCGCGTCCGTGGCGCGCGAGAACGGCGTCGACGGCAACCCGACCCGGAGCCCGTCGGCGTCGTCGAGCCCGTCGGTGAGCGTTCCCGCCTCGCGCGCGCTCGACGTCGTCGGGTCGCGGCGGTCCGGACCGGCGATGGCCTCCAGCACCGTCGCGGCCGTCTCGACGTCGCGCGCGAGCGGGCCGATGGTGTCGAGCGAGGGGGCGAAGTCGACGAAACCGTAGCGAGGGACGAGCGTGTGCGAGGGTTTCACCCCGACGATACCACAGCAGGCGGCGGGGATGCGGACGCTCCCGCCGGTGTCCGTCCCGAGGGCGACGTCGACGGTTCCGGCGGCGACGGCCGCCCCGCTCCCGCTGGACGACCCGCCGGCGACGAGTGCCGCATTCAGCGGGTTCTCCACGTGGCCGAAATCGGAGAACTCCCCCGTCGGACCCATCGCGAAGGGTTCCATGTTCGCCTTCCCGACGACGCCCGCGCCCTCCTCTAAGAGGCGCTCGACGACCGTCGCGTCGAACGAGGGGACTACCGAGTAGGCCCCGGAGCCGCAGGTCATCTCGAGGTCGGCGACGGCGAGGTTGTCCTTCAGGGCGACGGTGATACCGACGAGGGTCCCGTGGCCGGATTCGACGCGCGGCTCGTCGTAGACGGCGAGAAGGGCGTTGTGGTCGTCGTCGGCCCGGTGGCCGCGGTCGTCGCCCGTCCGTGTCGGTGGCCGCTCGTCGGGAGCCGAGCCGAGCGCGTCAGCGAGAATCTCCGCTCGCACCTGGTCCGGCACGTCGAGGTGGAGCCGAGCGGCCTGCTCGCGCATGAGTTCCCGGTCGGCGTCGGTCGCAGCAGTCGCGTCGGTCACGAGACACCCCTCGTTCGATGGTCGCCGCCGGCGTGGGCGGGCGCTGCAACTGCGGTGGTGACGCTCGGGTGCCGTGGCTGGGACGGGCGGCGCATACGCTCTCGGTCACCGGCGAGTCATATAAAAACGTGCGTCGGTAGCGCGGACCCGCCTTAGTGCTCCATCGCGTCGTCCGACACGCGCAGCGCCTCGTCGAGGATGGCGACCGCCTCGTCGACTTCGTCCTCGTCGATGACGACTGGCGGTGCGATGATGAGCGTGTTTATCATGTTCGCGAGGTGCATGCCGTTCGACCAGGCGTGACCCGACACTTCGTCGACGACCGTCTTCCCCATCGAAATCTTGTCTTTGCGCTCGCCGAAGGGGACCCGCTCGCCCTCCTTTCTCGTGAGTTCCACGCCTCTGAACAGGCCGACACCTCTCACCTCGCCGACGCTCGGGTGGTCGGCCGCGACCTTCTCCAGTTCCGCACCCAGATACTCGCCCATTTCGCGGGCGTGCGGGATGAGGTCGTCGTCGATGTACGTCTCGACCGCCGCGCGACCGGCCGCGACAGCCACCGGGTGGCCGGCGTAGGTGTGGCCGTGACAGAACATGTTGTCCTCGAAGTGCGCGGCGATCTCGTCGGTGACGACCGTCGCGCCGAGCGGCGCGTACGCGCCCGTCAGCCCCTTCGCCATCGTCATGATGTCGGGCGTGACGTCGAAGACGTCGGAGCCGAACCACTCGCCACACCGCCCGAAGCCGGCCATCACCTCGTCACAGATGAGGAGTGCGCCGTGGTCGTGGGCGATCTCTTTCAGGCGGGGGAGGTACTCCTTCGGGGGCACGAGGATGCCGTTCGAGCCGACGACGGGTTCGACCAGCACCGCGGCGACGGTGTCGCCCTCGAGCATGAGCATCTCGTCGATGTACTCGAGGCTCTCCATCGGGTCCAGCGTGGACCCGTACGCGTACGGGTCGGGCGCTTTGATCATCCCCGGGAGGCCGGGTTCGGCCATCAGCCGTCGGGGGTCACCGGTGACGGAGATCGAGCCGTAGGTCGCGCCGTGGTACGAGCGGTACCGCGACATGATCTTGTGCTTCCCCGTGACGAGTCGGGCGATCTTGATCGCGGCCTCGACGGCTTCGGTCCCCGAGGTGGAGAAGAACGTCTTCGAGAGGTTCCCCGGCGTGACCTCGGCGAGCAGTTTGCCCAACTGCGCGCGGTTCTCCGTCGTGAGCGACGGGGCGAAGTACGCGCCCGTCCGCGCCTGCTCGGCCATCGCGTCCGCGACGCGGTCGGCCGAGTGACCGAGGTTCGAGCACATCAACTGCGCCGAGAAGTCGAGGCGGCGGTTGCCGCGCGCGTCGGTGAAGTAGACGCCGTCCCCACCCGCAATCTCGGTCGGGCTCACTTCGCTCTGGTACGACCACGTCCCGAAGACGTACTCTTTGTCCATCCGTTCGACGTCGTTCAGTCCGTCGGCTGTCTCTATGGTCTCTTGGTCGTCGGTGGCCATCGTATGTGGGTGGTTCGGGGGAGGCCGAGATTAATCTTCCGCGGCACTCTTCGGTGCCGACACGTCGAGGCGTGTCAGTCGACCTGCGCCTCGATGGCCTCGACGATGATGTCGAGGCCGCGTTCGGCCTGTTCGTGGGTCATGACGAGCGACGGGAGGAGCCTGAGCACCGTCCCCTGTCGGCCGGCGGTCCACACGAGGACGCCGCGCTCGTAACAGTACGTCTGGATGTCCTTGACCATCCCCTTGGCCTCCTTCGAGGGCTTCCCTTCGCCGTCGACGAACTCCGCGCCGATGAAACAGCCCTGGCCGCGAACCTCGGCGAGGTGGTCGTTGTCGGCCTCTCTGAGGCGTCCGCGGATGTACTCACCCAGTTCGACGGCGTGGTCGAGGAGCCCGTGCGACTCGATGTAGTCGATGGCGGCGATGCCGCCGCGCATCGCGGGGATGTTCCCTCTGAACGTCCCGATGTGTCCGCCGGGACCCCAGGTGTCGTAGTCCTCGTGGTACATCATCGCGCCGAGCGGGAGGCCGGCACCGCCGATGCCCTTCGCCATCGTCATCGCGTCGGGAGCGACGCCGTGCCACTCCGCGGCCCACCACTCGCCCGTCCGGCCGAAGCCGGACTGAATCTCGTCGAAGATGAGCATCACGTCGTTGTCGTCGGCGATGTCGCGCAGCCCCTGTAAGAACCCCGCCGGCGGGACGACGACGCCGCCCTCGCCCTGGATGGGCTCGACCCAGATGGCCGCCGGTTTCTCCTGGCCGGCGTACGGGTCCTCGACGGCCGCCTGGACGCGTTCGAGCGCTCGGCCGCAAGAGAGGTCGCCACAGCAGTTCGGGGCCGGACAGACCGCCCGCGCGTTCTCCGTGTCGGCGTTACCCCGCTCGCGCAACGGGTACGGGTAAGGGACGTGCCGGACGTCGGGCAGGAGTGGGTCGTACCCCTGTTTGTACTTTCGGCCGCCGGTGAGTGTCAGCGCGCCGGCGGTGCCGCCGTGGTACGACCCCTCGAACGCCATCATGGCGTTCCGCCCCGTGTTGTGCTTGGCGAGTTTGATAGAGCCCTCGATGGCGTCCGAGCCGCTCGGCCCGCCGAAGACGACCTTGTTGTGGTCCTTCAGCCCGCTCGGGGCGATGTCGTTCAGCCGCTCGATGAACTCGATTCGCGCCTCCGTCGGAAAGTCGATGGTGTGGACGAGTTTCTCGGTCTGGGCGTTCACGGCGTCGAGGACGTGCGGGTTCGAGTGACCCACGTTGAGGACGCCGATTCCGGCGAAGAAGTCGAGGAAGACGTTCCCGTCGACGTCGCGGAGCGTCGCCCCGCGCCCCTCGTCGAGGGCGATGGGGACACTTCGTGGGTAGGACACCGCACTCGTATCGACCTCGCGCTGTCGCTCCAGCAACTTCTTCGACTTCGGTCCCGGAATCGAGGTGTTCATCTGTGGCGCGTCCGCGAAGTGCACGTCTTCGATCGGTGGTCCTGCAGTCATACCCGACACGTCGAAGAGCGTGATAAAATAGGTTTGGCTCTGGTGGCAGTTCGTTTCCAGGTCTCTTCGCGACTGCCGCCGGTGAATCGACTGCGACCGAGCAAAACGGTTAATCCGTATCCTGTCAATCGATGACGTATGGCGCGAATCGACATCAACTGCGATATGGGCGAGAGCTTCGGGAACTACACGATGGGTCGAGACGGCGAGGTGATGCCGTACATCACCTCGGCGAACATCGCGGGCGGCTTTCACGCCGGCGACCCGCACGTGATGAGTGAGACGGTCGAACTCGCGGCCGACCACGGCGTCGGTATCGGCGTCCACCCCGGCCTGCCGGACATGATGGGATTCGGGCGGCGGACGATGGACGCGACGCCCGCGGAAGTCCGCGACTACGTCGTCTACCAGCTGGGTGCGCTCGACGCCTTCGCCCGCCGACACGGGACGCGCGTCCAGCACGTCAAGCCGCACGGGGCGATGTACTCGATGCTCTCACAGAGCGAAGAGCACGCGCGGGCGGTGATGGAGGGAATCCTCGAAGTCGACCCTGAACTCATCTACCTCGCGACGGACATGCACATCTACGAGGTGGCACAGGAGTTCGACGACCTCAGAGCCGTCTTCGAGGGGTACGTCGACATCCTCTACCGCGAAGACCGCAGCCTCATCGTCGAGAAGCAGATGGACCCAAAGCCCCCCGAGGAGGTGGTCGAGCGGTTCGTCTCTATCGCCACCGAGGGCGAGGTCGAGACGGCCTCCGGCGAGACCATCGAGGTCCCGGCCGAGAGCATCTGTATCCACGGCGACGGGCCGAACGCCGTCGAGTTGTTGGAGGCGGTCCACGACGCGGTCGACGAGTACGGTATCGAACTCGTCGGCCTCGACGAACTGGTCTAGGCCTCCCACTCGGGCACCGTCGAGAGGTCGAACTCCTCGTCGATGAACTTCGTCGTGTGCTCGTTCGCCTGGAAGCGCTCGTCGTCGAGCATCGTCTGGTGGAACGGAATCGTGGTCGGGACGCCCTCGATGTCGGCCTCGCGGAGGGCGCGCTTCGCCCGGCGGACGACCGACTCGCGGTCCTCGGCGTGCACGATGAACTTCCCGACGAGCGAGTCGTAGAAGGGAGATATCTTGTCCCCTTCGTCGACGCCGTCGTCGACGCGGACGCCGATTCCTCTCGGGGGACGGTACCGCGCTAGCTCCCCGGGTCGCGGAGCGAAGTCGTTGGCGGCGTCCTCGGCGTTGATACGGAACTCCATCGCCGCACCGCGGGGCTCGACGCTCTCCTGAGAGAAATCGAACTCCTCCCCGGCAGCCACACGCAGTTGCCACGCCACGAGGTCGATACCAGTCGTGATCTCCGAGAGGGGATGTTCGACCTGGATTCTGGTGTTGACCTCGAGGAAGTAGAACTGGCCGTCTTCGTACAGGAACTCCACCGTCCCGGCGTTGGTGTAGTCGGCTTCTGCCATCCCGTGTCTCGCGGACTCACAGAGTTCCTCCCGCAGTTCGGGCGTGAGCGAGGGCGAGGGCGTCTCTTCCAGAACTTTCTGCTGCCGTCGCTGGAGGGAGCAGTCGCGCTCGTACAGGTGGCGGACGTTCCCGTGAGAATCGGCGATGACCTGCACCTCGATGTGACGAGGGTTCTCGAGGAACTTCTCGACGTAGACGTCGGGGTTGTCGAAGTACGCCTCACCCTCCCGTTTGGCCGCCTGAAGCGCGTCGGGAATCGAGTCCTCCTCGGTGACGACCTTCAGGCCCCGACCGCCCCCACCCCCGTCGGCCTTGATGGCGATGGGGTACCCGTGCTCCTCGGCGAACGCTTCGACTTCCGAAGCCTCGGTCACGGGGTCCGTTGTCCCAGGAACGATAGGGACGCCGGCGGCCTGCATCACCTTGCGTGACTTCGTCTTCTCGCCCAGTTGCTCCATGACGTCCGCGGCAGGACCGACCCACGTGAGGCCCTCGTCGACGACTCGCCGGGCGAAGGCGGCGTTCTCGGCGAGGAAGCCGTAGCCGGGGTGGACCGCGTCGGCGTCGGTCTCGTGTGCGGCCTCGATGAGCGCGTCCATATCGAGGTAGCTCTTCGACGCCATCGACCCGCCGACGTGGGCCGCGTGGTCGGCGTGTCTGACGTGTTTCGCCGTCTCGTCGGCGTCGCTGTACACCGCGACGGCTTCGATACCCAACTCGTGGCACGCGTTGATGACACGGATGGCGATCTCTCCTCGGTTGGCAACGAGGACGCGCTCGAACATGCCGCTCGGTATACCGACCATCGATATATACCCTGGGGGTCGACGGCGACGAGTCGCGTCGTGGTGAGCGGGCCGCGGCGTCGAGCGGCAGGCGTCTCGAGCGTGACGGTCGTCTGGTGAGCGGCGACAGAGACGCACGCGCCTCGTCTCGCTCACCGAGCGCCCGCACGCGAGTGCACACGCACACGCCGAGGTGACCGTCACCTATAATTCGGTACCTGTTGACATTCGACTATAACCGATGTCCGCAGAACGCATCACACCGACGGAACTCCCCGAACCACGGTACGAACACGGCGCGGACGACTACGTGTTCGTCGAACTCTCCGAAGAGATGAGCTTCGACGCCAACTTCCAGGCGATGGCCATCACCCAGCAGATTCGCGAGCGCGACATCCCGGGCGTCGACGAGATTTGCCCGGCCAACGCCTCGTACCTCTTGCACTTCGACCCCGACGAGATTGCTCCGACAGCCCTCGTCGACGAACTGAAACAGATCGCGGCCGAGACCGACCTCTCCGAGTACGAGTGGGACACGCGCGTCATCGACGTTCCCGTCCTCTACCAGGACGAGTGGACCCACGAGACGCTGATGCGCTTCCGTGACAACCACCAGGACCCCGACGCCACGGACCTGGAGTACTCGGCGCGCATCAACGGCTACGAGACTGCCCAGGACTTCATCGACGCCCATGCCGGTGCCCCACACATGGTGACGATGGTCGGCTTCGTCCCCGGATTACCGTGGTGTTTCCAGATGGTGCCCGAGAGCCGGCAAATCGAGGTGCCGAAGTACGTCCAGCCGCGGACTGACACCCCCTCGCGGGCCGTCGGCTTCGGCGGGGCGTTCACCGCCATCTACCCCGTTCAGGGTGCCGGCGGGTACCAACTCTACGGACGAACGCCCGTCGAGGTGCTCGACGTCGATCAGGAACTGGCCGACTTCGAGGAGTCGATGGTCCTCCCGAACCCCGGTGACATCCTGAACTTCAGGCAGATCGACCGTGAGGAGTACGACGCGATTCGCGAAGGGGTCGAAGACGGGAGCTACCGCTACACGATGGAGGAGGTGGCGTTCTCGCCCGAGGAGTTCTTCGCGGACCCCGATGGGTACAACGAGCGGTTGGTGGAGGTGCTGTACTAATGATTCACGTCCTCGACGGCGGGCTCTCGACGACGGTCCAAGACGACGGACGCTTCGGCCACTACCACATCGGGATGCCACCCTCGGGCGCGATGGACCAGTACTCACACGCGGTGGCGAACTACCTCGTCGGCAACGACACCGGACACGCCACGCTGGAGATGACCTACAAGGGGTGTGACCTCCGCTTCGAGGAGGACACCGTCATCGCGCTCGCGGGGGCGACGATGGCCGGCGAACTCGCGGGGGAACCGGTTCCGATGTGGGAGTCGGTCGACGTCTCGGCCGGCGACGAACTCTCGATGCAGTTCGCGACCGAGGGCGCGCGGACGTACCTCGCCGTCGCCGGCGGCGTCGACGTCGCGCCCGTGATGGGGAGTCGGTCGACGTACACGCTGGTCGGCATCGGCGGCCACGAGGGGCGGCCGCTGGAAGAAGGCGACACCCTCGCAGTCGGTGATGCCGACACTGGCGGGTTGGCCGGGCGACGAGCCCCGAGGAACGCCATCCCTTCGTACGACGACAGTGAACCGATTCGCGTCGTCCTCGGGCTGTGTGACTACCGGCTCACCGACGAGAGTCGGGAGGAACTCTGCAGCGAACCGTGGACGGTCGACGCCGATGCCGACCGCGTCGGCTACCGACTCAACGGCGTCGACATCGAGTTCGAACCGCGTGAACAGCCGTTCGGTGCCGGCACCGATCCCTCGAACGTAGTCGACCTGGGCTACCCCGTCGGCTCCATCCAGGTGTCGACGCTCCCGATTGTCCTGATGCGCGACGCTGTCACCGGCGGCGGCTACGCGACGGTCGGCACCGTGGTGAGTTCCGACCGGAACCTCCTCGGCCAGCGTCGGACGCACGAGGAGGTCTACTTCGAGTCCGTCACGGTCGACGAGGCGCTCGACGCTCGCCAGGAAGAACAGGCCCTCCTCGAGGAGGTCCGGGAGTCGTTCGCGTGAGTTCGACCATCGAAGCAACGTTTATGCCCGCGACCACTGTACAGTCTCCCGACACGGACACTCAGACCGTCCCCCAACTATGACGACATTCACCATCGAAGCCCCGATGCCGGGCGTGTTCTACCGTAGCCCAGACCCAGAAGACCCGCCGTTCGTCGAGGTGGGTGACGCCGTCTCCGCCGGCGACGTCGTCGCCCTGGTCGGCGTGATGAAGAACTTCTACGACGTCACGAGCGAGAAGGACGGCGTCGTCACCGAGGTCCACGCCGACAACGAGTCCGAAATCGAGGCGGGTGCCGACCTCATCACGCTCGAAGTCGACGACTGAGTCGAAGCCACCGTCCGCGGGTCCCCGGACCCGGTCTTCTCTCGACCGCGTGTCACCGATACCGCCAGAGCGGCGCTCACGCGGTCTATTTCGACCGTTCGTGAGCGACGGCCTCCCGGCGCACCACGCTCCTATTTTGTATAGCAGTATATGATTTATGGGTCGGCCAACGGACAGAGTTCTGTCCGGACGAGAACGACGCAATTGTGTCGATGACGGCCGGAACACCGGAACAGGCGGGTTCTCTGCAGGCGTCGACAGTCAGCAGAGCGAGTACACGTGCTGTTCGTACGTCTCCCGCACGCGGTTGCCCCAGTTGTGGGTGTACGTGTCGATGATGTCGCCGGCGACGTCGCCGCGGAGGTACTTCACGATGCCGCGGTCCCCGGTTCTGTCGCGCATGTGGGTGGTGAAGAAGTGCCGGAAGTAGTGGGGTGTGACGTTCTCGTCGCTGCCGCCGCCGGTCCGGTGCCACCCCGCGTTCTCGGCGTGGTTGACGACCACCCGACGGGCCGCCTTCGCGGAGAGCCGACTCCCCCAGTGGTCGCGCGTTCGCACGAACAGCGGGTCCGCGGGGGAGTGAGCGTCCGGCCGGACGGCGAGCCACTCCGTGAGGACCGCCGCGAGTTCGTCGTCGACAGGGATGACCGTCGACCGCTTGCGCTTGTTTGAGTCCGTCCGACGCTCGCCGTGGGTGACCTGCCCACGGGTCGGAGCCGCGGAGACGAACAGCGAGGCTCCTCTCCCCTCCAGTTGTGGGCGGCCAGAGAGGTCGTACTCCGCCGCTGCTGGACTCTCCGGGAGTCGCAGGTCACGCACATCCAGGTTACAGAGCTCTCCGACACGCATCCCCGTTTTCAACAGTGTCACGACGATGGCACGGTCGAGCGGATGGGTGATCTCACCCACGAACGCCCGCATCTCCCGGACCGAGAGGTCACGCCGTGTCGGGTTCGTCTCGATGCGCTCGTCGAGTTCCTCCATCACCAGCGTCATCGGGTTCGACTCAAAGGCGTCGACGGAGTTCATATACGTGTAGAAGCGGTGGAGGTACGCCGCGTACGTGGCGACGGTGCTCTCGGCCGACTGGCCCCGCTGGCGGTGAATCCACGCCATGCAGTCGCGGTTCGTCGCCTCGTCGAACCCGGTCGACCGCGAGTCGAGAAACGACGCGAAGTCCTCGAGCACTCGACGGTATGCGGCCCGCGTGCGGTCCGAACGACCGTAGTACTCCATGTCCTGGAGGAAGTACTCCACCGGCTGGTCCGCTGTCGTTTCACTCATCGGTCAGCACGTAGCCTCCGTCGCGGCCGCTGTATCGGAGTCGATTCGCGTCCTGAAGGTCGGCGAGTGCGTCGTCGAGCTGGTCTTCCACGTCCGCGGTGAGCCGCGTGAGGAGCTGGTCCCAACCGAGCGCACCCTCCGCCGAGAGGATCGCCACGACCGTCTCTTCGACGCCTGTACCCCCGGGGTTAGCTGTCGAAGAAGCCCCTCCAGAGTTGTCGGTGCCCTGAGTGGTTTCGCGGCTCTTCGGGAGGAATCCCCGTCGGCCCGCCTGGACCATCGTCCGGACGAACTCGCTCTGTGTCATTCCCAGTTCCTCGGCGTGTTCCTGCCAGACGGATTTTTGATACGCCGGGACGTACGTCTGTACGCGTGTCCGCTCGTCGTCGGCGGTGTCTGTCACGGTTCGACGCTCACAGCGAGTGATTATCAATCTACCTCTGATTCGGCGATAAAGTATCTTATCACTGTTTGTGAGTCCACAATCCCACCATCTTTAGTGTTTAGTTCGGTGATAAGCTTGTTTATTGTGTGCTATCGGCCATAACTCTGCACTCGGCGTGACGTTCGTTTCGGTGATTACAAAACACCGATCTGGCGACGACCGAACGGTCAAACGACAGTTTGTGTCTCCACAAACCTGTCGGGTCCGGAGACCGACATCCCGATGGCATGTTCGTCGCGGTCGTCGGCTGGCTCACCGCGCTCCTCCTGCTCGCCGGAGCCGGGCTCGAGGTCGCACGAGCGACCGACGTCCCGTTCCGGGAGTCCCACGAGCGGAGTCCGTCGCTCCTCCAGCGACTCGGTGCCCACGCGATGGACTGGCCGCGCTTCGTGGTGGCTGCGCTCGGACTCGCGGTCGTCTTGCTTCTCCACCCCTTCGTCGACGGGGTGTTACGGTTCGCCGGCGTCGCCGCCCCGTTCGGGTTCTGGGACTTCGGCGCGTACACCGGGGCGCTCGACAGGTGGCGGGCCGGTGAGTCGCTCTACGTCCGGAACGAGGAGGGTGGCTACAGCGGCACGTATCTGTACCCACCCGTCTTCCTCCTCGTCGTCTGGCCGTTCACCCAGCTCCCGTTCGACACCGGGGCGGCCGCGTGGGAGGTCTGTTCGGTACTGTTCTTCTGGGGGAGCCTCCAGCTCCTGGTCCGCCAGTTCGGCTACAGTCTCCGCCTCTGGGAACGCGCCCTCCTCCTGTGGGCGCTCGTGGGCTTTCACCCGCTGTTGTTCTCGGTGAAACAGGGGCAAATCTCGGCGTTTCTGGGCGGCCTCGTTACACTCTCGCTCGTCGGCTTGCTCTCCGCGGAACGACCCAGGAGTACTCCCGGCTACGTGAGCGGCGCGTGTACGGGCCTCGTCGGCGTCGTCAAGCTCGTCTACGCCCCCATCGGCGCGCATCTCCTAACCGACCGACGTCGCTTCCTCGGTGCACTCGGCGCTGGCGTCACTCTGTTCGGTCTCTCCCTCGCGGTGTTCGGAGTTGAGCCGCACGTCGACTACCTCGACGTCCTCCAGTGGGGCAAATCCGGCCAGGTCCGGAGCCCGCTGCTGTGGATGGCACCGTACTACAGGCCGCTCTACGCGCTCGCGCCGGTCTCGCTTCTCCTCCGAATCGTCGGGAGTCTCGTCGTCGTGGGGCTCGCGCTCGCGGCCGCATCCACAGATGCGGACCGTGTGGTCTTCGCACTCGGGGTCGCGACGATGCCGTTGCTCGCTCCACAGGCGTACAGCTACTACCTGACGGCGCTCGTCCCCGCCGTCGTGGTGATGCTCCAGGTCGAGTTCGCGGTGGACGGACGACCGTGGCTCCCACTCCTCGCGGTGTTTCTCCTCCACAGCCACTCGTTCGGCCTCAGACTGGCCGTCGAGTATCTCCCTCCCGTCGTGCCGTTCCGGTCGGCTGCTGTACCCGGCCTCGATGCAACGGTGGCCGACGTCGTCGTCTCGGGCTTCCAGCCGGGGGTGTGGGGCGCACTCCTGCTCGGAGTACTCGCCGCAAAGCGCGTCGTCGACGCGTCTGTACACCCGCTCGCGTCACGCGACCGGGTGCGATAGCCCTGTGCGGGTCGAGACGACGTGGACACCCGAGCGTCGACCACCGTGAGACGTGTGAGATACCCTCTGGTGGGGTCGTCCACCGATTCCGTCCGGCGCGTTCCGACAGATACCGATGCCGGAGCCGTCGCGCCCGGAACAAGTAAATCACATCTCGCTATACAGAATCGGCGACGCGCTCGGATCCGTCGGATACTCGTTTCGGCCACGACACGACCCGGCACTGCTCGGAGTCGACCTGTTCGAGCAGTGTGCGCCCACCGTCCGGAACCGCCACGTTCGGTCCGACACCGAACGACCCGCCGACACGACTGAAGAGCTATATCGTCGGCTGTGCTGTACCCGGGCAGATGCAGAGCCTCGACCGTCGGGCGTTCCTCGCGTTCCTCGCGCTGAGTGGGTGTCTCACCCGCGAACCGACTCCGCCCGTCGCGAACGAGCCCGGCGAACTCGAGACGCCGGTCTCGACGCCGCCGACCGCACCGTCGACACCCCCGGTCGCGACCGCACCGACGGTGGAGCGGCGAATCGAACCGGCCCGGCTCGTCACCTACGAGGCGGCGGGGTTCTCCTTCGTACACCCGGCCAACTGGCAGGAGCGGTCGGCAGCCGACGACGCTATCGTCTCGTTCGAGTACGAGACGCCCGACGGTCGGGTGCTGGGAACCCTCCGCGCGTGGGGGAGTCTCAACACCGCGTACGACGACGTCGCCGCGGCCGAGACGGAGACAGTCAGACGACTCTCCCAGGCCGACCACGCGGTGCGGTCGACGCGGGCGGTGACGCTCCCCGACGACAGACCGGGTCGCGTCGTCGAGTACACCCTCGCCGACACCCCGGTCCGCGGGGCGACCGTCGTCACGCTCGCCGGCCCGTGGATTCTGCGGCTGGTTGTGCTCGTCCACGAGGACGTGTACACCGGCCCGGTGAGAGAGACGGTCGCCGACGTGCTCGGGTCGCTCACCTACACCGGCTGAAGCACGGGGCGCAGCCGCGATTACTCGACGGCCTCGACGAGCTCGGGAGCGTCGTTCGCCGGGCTGTTCACCGCCGTCGACACGGGGTACGCCTCCCACCCCTCGTCGGGTGCGGGGTCGAGAAGCTCGAACGCCTCCGCCTCGTCGCCGTGGAGCCACGTCTCCTCCTCGTCGGGGGCGAGGACGACGGCCATCCGGTGGTGGAGGTCGGCGACGACCCCGTTCGGCGCTGTCGTCACGACGGTGAAGGTCTCGATGGGTTCGGTCTCCCCCGACCCACTGGTGCCGAACTCGCCGAGCCCGGTCTGTCGTGTCGGCGGGGTCCACCGCTCCCAGAGCCCCGCCATCGCGAACGGCCTGTCGTCCTCGTAGGCGACTCGGTAGGGCTGTTTCGTCCCGCCCCGGTCGACCCACTCGTAGAAGCCGTCGGCGGGGACCAGACACCGTCGCGACTCGAACGGTTCGGCGAAGCTCCGCTTCTCTCGCACCGTCTCCGCGCGGGCGTTGATGAACGACGTCGAGTCGTCGTCCGCCCACGAGGGGATCAACCCCCACGTCTTGAATCCGAACTCGTCGGGGGTGCCACCGGTGAGGACCGGCAACTCCTGTCCGGGGGCGCAGTTGTAGCGTGGCGCGACGTCGCGAGCGAAGGAGGCGTCGAACCGCTCTTCGAGCCGGGCCTGCGGGGTGAACAGGGTGTAACGACCACACATACGAGAGGGGAGGGACGCTCGAACCATAACCCCCGGGTTCCGGTCGTCACACCGGGGCAGCGTGGCCCCGACGACGCACGGCGAGGAACGTCGCGACGAGACACAGCCCGGTCGCCGCCGCCAGCACCGGCAGGACCGAGAGTGCGGCTTCGACCCCGCTCCGTTCGAGCACGACGCCCATCAGCGGCGGAAAGACCGCGAGGCCGAAGTAGCCCGCCCCGGTCGTCACCGCGTTCACCGGCCCGCCGTAAGAGGGCACCGCGGACATGGCGTAGGCGGCGAGCGTCGGGAACACCCCGGACCACAGGACGCCGAGGAGGAACACGGCCACCAGAAGGGGGGTCCCCGTGAGCGTCAACACGGCCGCGAGGACGCCCGCCCCGCCGACAGAGAGCGTGATGACGAGCGGGAGGTAGCCGACGCGTTCGGTGATCCGGCTGTAGACGAGGCGGCCGGGGATGTAACCGAGGACGAACACCGACAGCGTGAGATTCGCCGTCGACGGCGGGAGGACGGTCCGGGCGTAGTACGGGAGCCAGGTGAACAGCCCGCCTTCGACGCCACCGCTGACGAACAGCGCGACAGATGCCCCGACGACCTCGGTTCGACCCAGGACGCGGCGGACGTCTTCGAGCCTGAGCGGCCGCTCGACGCCAGAGAGTTCGGGGAAGTCGAGCCGCCAGAGTGCAACCGCGACCGGGACGAAGCCGAGTGCGAGGACCCCGTACGCGAGGCGCCAGGAGCCGATGGCGAGCGCGGCGACGACGAGGACCGGACCGAGGGTCGCACCCACCGCCCACGCGAAGTCGTAGAGGTTGAACACGCGCCCGCGGGCGTCGGGGTAGAGATGACTCAGCAGCGGACGGTCGAGGGCGCGGAACGCCCCGGTCGCGACTCCGCGCAGCACCAACACGCCGAGGTAGACGAGAAAGGAGGGGACGAACGCGAGGACGGCGACGCAGACGGCGACTGCGACCACGCCGAACCGCATCGTTCGTGCGATGTCGACGCGTCCGGCGACAGAGCCCATCGCGAGCAGGGCGACGACGAACCCGACGGTCCCGGCGGGCGCGACGAGACCCAGGAGGGCGGGAGACGCGCCGAACTCGGCTTCGAGCGAGGACAACAGCGGGCCACGGAGCTGGAGTCCGACGGCGTCGACGGCGACGAACCAGCAGACGACGAGGAGCCAGGTCCCCCGCTCCGTGAGGCGGGCCGTGGACACGGGTCGAGGCTCACGCCATCGGTGAAAAAACGTTGGGTTCTGCGTCGGTGGCGAGCCTGCGCGGGACCCGCTGTGACGACTCGTCGTCGGCGAGCGAGAGGTTTAGGCCCGTCCGTCACTCTCCTCGACGCATGCGCGTCGAGAACTCCTTCATCCCGGTTCGCGGAGTGGGGGAAACGACGGAGCGGCGACTGTGGGACTGCGGCGTCCGCGAGTGGGACGACTTCCACGCTGACGTCGACGGCGTCGGCCCGACGACGGCCGAGCGCATCGAGGCGTTCATCGACGAGGCGCGGCCACGCCTCCGCGAGCGCGATTCGGCGTACTTCGCCCGGACGTTCCCGGACAACGAGCGGTGGCGGCTCTACGAGACCTTCCGCGACGACGCCTGCTTCTTGGACATCGAGACGACCGGCCTCGACCACCACCGCGACACCGTGACCACGGTCTCGGTCTATCGGGACGGCGAGACGACGACGCTCGTGAACGGGGACACCCTCACCGCCGGAGCGCTCGAGGAGACGTTCGCCGACGCGGGGCTGCTCGTGACGTTCAACGGGGCTCGGTTCGACGTCCCGTTCCTCGAGACGTCCTTCGACGTCGACCTCGACTACCCGCACCTGGACCTCATGTACGCCTGCCGGTCGGCCGGTCTCACGGGCGGGTTGAAGACGGTCGAGAAGGAGGTCGGCATCGAGCGCGACCGCCCGGACTTGTCGGGGCGCGACGCCGTCCGGCTCTGGCGGGAGTACGAACGCGGTGACAGCGAGGCGCTCGACACGCTCGTTTCGTACAACCGCGAGGACACGGTGAACCTGGAGTCGCTCGCAGAGCAGGTCACGACGCGGCTCGACGAACGGGCGTTCGGCGCGCGGCCAGGCGAGTGATTTTTGTGCCGTCCGCCGGAGGGGAGCGGTATGACGCTCGAACGCACGGACGAGGCGGCTGACGACGACACGGACGCCGAGGACGCCGAGTCGACGACCGACGCGGAGTCCGTCGCCGTCGACGAACCCGACGAGGAGCGACACGGAAGCATCGAGAACACGACCCCGCCGGCACACGCCGAGGAGGGAAACGGCGACAACGGTGACGAGACGGTTCCGACGGTCGAACTCGACCTCTACGACCTCTCGGTCCGGGTCAGCGGGCAGTCGGCCGACGACCTCGACACCGTCGGCGACGCCGCCCGGGACCTCATGGACTACCTCGTCGACCGCGCGAAGGCGCTCGAGGACAGCCCCGACGACCGCGGACTGAGCTGAGTCGGTCGGTGAGGCGGCTCAGAAGTAGCGTTCGAGTATCCGTTCCGCGGTCCGGGCGGCCAGTGCCTGCCCGGTGTTCGTCGGGTTCGCACCGCCCACGCCGTTTGCCAGCGCCGAGTGGTCGGCGACGAAGAGTCGGTCGACGTCGAACGCCTCGCAGGCCTCGTCGACGACCTTCCCCATCGCCATCGTGCTGTGGACGTGTAGCGCGGTCGGCGGCGAGTCCGAGCGGTGGACGTGTGTGGCACCCGCTTCTCGGAGGATCTCCGCGGCGATTTCGGCGAGTCGGTCGCGTCGCTGTCTGTCTCCGGCGCTCGGCTCGTAGTTCACGAGGGGGATGGGGCCGTGTTCGTCCTCGATGCCGGGAGCGACGGTGACGCCGTTGCGCCGGTGCGGACGGTCGTCGCTCACTACGAGCACCTGCAGCATCCGCCGATAGCCCGAGAGCAGTCGTTTGAGCTCCGCTCCCGCCAGTCGACCGACGGTGTCCCAGGGCGCATCGGCCGGGTCGTTCTGGAAGGCGAAGCCCGACGCGCTCGAGCCGAACCCCAGGATGGCACCGATTCCGGGCGCGGTCCCGACCGTCTGGAGCATCCCGAGGCCCGGATAGTCGAACCGGGCCGCGATGTCTTGGCCCTGGAACTGGTCGATGGTGTCCTGCCCGATTCGCGACTCGAGGTCGGCGGCGTCCCACAGTCCCATCACGTTGTCGCCGAAGTGGATGGTCATCCCGCGGCCGACCCACTCGTTCCTCGGGAGGTCGGCGTTCAGCCACAGCCGGGGTGTCTCGATGGCACCGGCAGCGAGGACGACCACCTCGCTTCGCACCGTCTCGACCCGGCCCGACCACGTATCCCGGAACCGAACGCCGGTCGCGGTCGGGTGGTCGATACCGGCCGAGTCGGTCTCGATGGCCGTGACGAACGCGTTCGGCCGGACGGTCACGGTGCCCGTCCGGAGCGCCGCGGGGACGAAGCTGATGTTGCTCGCGCGCTTTGCCTTCTCCTCGTACGGTGCGCCACGTGGGAAGGGATGCCCCGCGATGCTCCCGAGCGCGAGGGTGTCGCCTTCGACGTCGGGGTAGCTGAAGTCGCCGCCGTACCCCGCGTCGACGTGGAGCCGCGGGTCCGGCTGGCGGATGGCGTTCGGCTGGGGGCGGTAGCCCGGTTCGGTGACGTTCAACCCGTCGAGGAGGTCCCAGCCGGCGGCGGCCGCCCCGCGGAAGAACAGCTCCTCTTTCGCCGTGACGGGCGCGGGCGTCACCTCGCACATCGCCTCTACTTCCTGGTAGTAGGGAATCAGGTCGGCGTAGTCGATGGGCCAGTGCGGCTGTTCGTCGACGGAGGCGGGGTACGCACGCGGGTGGCAGCCGGTGTAGTGGAGGGTCGTCCCGCCGACGCCCGCACACTGTAAGATGGCACCGTCGCCCGGGAACTTCCGGAGCCAGAAGCCCCGCTCGTGGTCGGCCGGACCGAAGACGAGCTTCCGAATCATTTCCAGCTCGCGCGTGGTGAACTGTTCGTCGAGCAACGCCCCGCTGAGGTCGTCGACGCTCGACGACGACTCCGCACCCGGGGACTCGTTCGGCTTCGGCCACCGCTCGTTCCCGTAGAACGGGCCGGCTTCGACGAGGAGCACCGACCGACCCGCCTCGGCGAGTTTCCAGGCGGCAACGGGCCCGTCTCCTCCCGCGCCGACGACGACGGCGTCGTAGTGTGAAGCGACCATCGTCGGGTCACTCCGGGTAGGGCTCCTCGTAGCCCGTCGTGTCGTACTCGTTCTCCCGGAAGGTGCCCGACTCGCGGACGACGTCAACCCGCTCGTCGAGGGTCGTCCAGGTCTCGCCCGCGCCGAGGGGGCTGTCGTCGGCACCGACGTAGCCACGGAGCGCGGCGTAACCGTCGGCGACGCCCGGATAGCCGGTCTGTCGCCAGCCCTGGACGGCCGCGGGGTCGTTCGGGTGGGTTCGTTCGCTCGGCGGGAGCGAGAAGTCGTCGTACCCGTCCCACTCGCTGTAGTAGATCATCTCCGCGAACCCGACGACGAGCTGGCCGACGAGGCCGGCGTCGAACTCGAACAGGCCGTGACCGAACGGCGAGACCCGGAGTTCGAACTCGTCGAGGAGGCCGAGCGCGCGCAGACGGTCACGCCGCGACAGCGTCGCGAACGCCCCGGCGTTCCGTCTCACGCGTCGTGGGGACGTGTCGCCGGCGTCGAAGAGTGCGACCGCCCGCTCGACGTCGGGTTCGGACTCGTTGTCGCCGCGCGCGACGAGGGCGTCGGCCGCGACGTCGAGCACCTCCGCCATCGGTACCGCCAGCGGGAGGTTCCCCCGGGTGCCGACGTGCGGGAAGCCGAACTGAAAGAGGCCGTCGACGAAGGTGACGAGGAACGTCTCCATCCCGATGGCGAGTCCACCCGGGACGGCCACTGCGCCGAGTTCGTCGCCGAGTTCGGGCGTCTCCGGAACGACCGCGTCGACGACCGCCCGGGCGGTCACCGCGACGTGGAAGTCCAGCTCCGACTCGTCCGGGGTCGACTTCCCGGCGAGTAGGGCCTCGACCCACTCCCACAGTTCCGACAGCCACAGCCGAACGTGTTGTCCCATGGGCTCTCTGCCACCCTACACGTCAATCGACGAACGCGATATTAGGTGTTACCCGCAGACGAGCGGTGACGCGCGAGCCACCATGACAACTGTTATGTTATGTGTCGACGAATAGCATGGGGACGATGGTCGGGCCGACGAGAGAGAGAGCCGGTCTCGGCCGTCGGCACATCATGACGCCACACGCCCTCACGCTCTGTCGCGCGGCGCTTCGTTCCGTCAGACTCGTGCTCGACGGCAGCGTCCGGTTCCCCCAGGGTCGGCTCGGCGACATCCTCGAAGGGCCGGACAGCGACGCCTTCGTCGTCTATCGCGAGACTGCGCTCGTGGGGAACGACGACGACGCGCCGGAGCGCGTCGTCCTGGTCTTCGCGATGCAGGTGACCGGCCGGGACGTCGGCGAGACGGTCCGTGACGTCCTCTTCGACCCCCTTGCGAACGTCGCCACGCCCTTCTTCGTGGGGATGCCCGGCTTCCGGCGGAAACTGTGGCTCGCCGGCGAGCGTCCGGGGGCGTTCCTCGAACTGTACGAGTGGGCGTCGCGCGCGGACGCCGAGCGCTTCGTCGACGTCCTCGAGTCACTCTTGGCTCCGTTCGAGTTCGCCGGGTCGGCTTCCTTCGAGGTGGTCGACGACGACTCCATCGACGCGTACGTCGACGCCCGAGCGGTCGAGTGGCGCGACGCGGCTCGGGCGGGTCGTCCCGGACGACTCGGCTCGCTTCGTCCGCTCGTACTCGTCGGCATCGCCCTCGCCGTCGTCGGGTATCGCTACTGGCGGCGACGGTCTCGGGCCGAGCCCTCACCGGTCGGCGTCGAGTGAGACGCCCCGGGCACGACGGAGTGAGGACGGCTCCGCCGATTCGACGCCGAGCGAGACCCAGACGGGTGCGCTCCAGCGTCGTATCACTCAAACACACATTTTTTTGGCAAACCTAAAAGTTCAAATCACCCCGTCCACAACCAGGTGGTAATGACCACGTACACCTTCGACGACGTCGCCGTCGTCATGGGGACGTACAACGAGGAAGAAGCCATCGAACACGTACTCACCGACATCGACCGAGTGACCGACGGCCGGGCGGCGGTCGTCTGCGTCGACGGCTCCTCGGACCGAACGGCGGCCGTCGCCCGCGACCACGGCGCGCGCGTCATCGAACAGGAGCCACAGGGGTACGGCGTCGCGGTCCGCGAGGCGGTCCTCGCGCCCGACCGGCCGGTCGTCGTCACCACCGACTGTGACGACACGTACCCCATGGAGCGTCTCCCGGACTTCCTCGACGCCATCAACGAGGGGTACGACGTCGTCTCCGGCGACCGGCTGTCGAAGGGCGCGAAGACGATGCCGATGTTCAACCGCCTCGGCAACCAGGCGTTCGCCCTCGGTGCCTCGCTGCTCGTCGGCCGCCGCCTTCACGACACGACGACCGGGATGCGCGCCTACCGGAAGGCGGTCATCGACGAGGTGACGTGGACGGAGAACACCGGCCTCTCCGCCGAACTCCTCCTGCGGCCCGTGATGCGCGGGTACCGCGTGAAAGAACTCGAAATCGACTACAGCGAACGCCGCGGCGAGACGACGCTCGACCCGCTGTCGGGTGGGGCCGAAATCGCCGGCTCCATCGTCCGGGTCGCCGCGGAGGAGCGCCTGCGACAGCTCTCTTCGAACGGGTCGGGCGCGTCGAGTCGGTCGGCCTGATTCGCGGACGAGTCACGAGACCCGAAGACGACACGAGAGGCACCCATCCGTCCGCGCCGGGGGTGCAGAGAACCAGTGTGGCCGACGCGACCGACCGCGTCAGGCTTCCGTCCGCAGGATGTCCTGGATGCGTCGCGGCTCGCCCGAGAGCGCGGGGTTCTTCTCGACGATTTTCAGCACCTCGTGGTCGGTCACGTTCGGGTAGGACTTCCCGGTGGCCTCCTCGATGAGTTCCCGCTCGAGACGGAAGTCGGTTCCCTGGTAGACGACGTCGACACCGTGTTCGTCGAACGAGAGCGCAGTCATGGGGGGAGCTTTCCCTCGGGAGTATATAAGCACACGGCCCTGGCTCGACGAATTAGTCGGCGTCGACCGGCCCGACGCACCGCGAGGGACCCGTCCGCGAGAGCACGCCGGCGACGGCGAACGCCCCCAGTCCGCCCCCGAGCAGCAACAGCCGATACCCCGTGACCGTCGCGAGCGTCGTGAACAGCACGGGACCGATGGTCGTGCCGAGCCACGCGGCGCTCGTCCGGAGGCTCAGCGACCCGGCACGGTATCGTCTGGGTGCGAGGTCGCTGACGCTCGCGTCGAGCGGCGGGAGGATGAGCCCCTGGCCCGCGCCGACGACGAGGACGCCGAGCGTCAGCCACGCCGGCGTCCCGCCGGCCCAGCCGACGACGAGGCCGAGTCCGTACGCGGCGAGCCCGAAGACGAGGAGTTCCCGGTTCGTGTAGCGAGCCGCGAGCGGACCGCTCCGGGAGGCGACGACGGCCGTCGTGAGCGCGTTCGTGGTGAGGACGACGCCGATGAGCGCCGACGGCGCGAGCGACACCCCGCCGACGGTCACCGGTCCCGTGAATGCGCGCGCGAGCAGGAACGGGATGGCCGTGAACACGCCGCCGAAGAGGAGGACGAACGTGACGATGGCCGTCCCGTAGAGGCTCACTGCCGCACCGACCGGGAGCGCGTGTAGCGCGCCGCGGACGTACGCCAACCCGCCCGCGGGGTTCTCGACGGGGACGTCCTCGACGGCGCGGAGCGCCCACAGCGCGACGAGCGACCCGACGGCGTAGACGGCGAAGGGGGCCTTCCACCCCAGCGTCGCGATGGCGCCACCGAAGAGCGGGTAGACGGCCGCGCCGACGGAGATGGCCGCACCGTTCGCGCCCAGCGCCGCGTTCCGCTGGACGCCCTCGTAGGTATCGCCGATGAGGGTGACCGCGACGGCGAAGAGGCCGCTCGCCCCCATCCCCTGGACGGCCCTGAGGAGGAGCACCGTCGTGAACTCCCCGGCGAGGAGGACCGCGACGCCGCCGAGGCTGAAACAGAGGAGCGACCAGACGAGCACGCGCCGGCGGCCGTGACGGTCGGCGAGCACGCCAGCGACGGGCGAGAAGAACACGCCCGGGAGGGTGTACGCCGTGATGAGGAGGCTCGCGGTACTGTCGGTGACGCCGAGGACGGCGGGCAGGAGGGGCACGATGGGTGTGACCAGCGTGACGCCGAGCACGCCGGCGAGGGTGCTGGCGACGACGACGCGGAACTGCGGGTCGCCCCACGGGACCGTGGTCTCGCCCGAATCGGAGTCCATACGCTCTCGAAGCCGGTGTGAGGGATAACTCGTCCGAGGGGCGTGATGGCTCGCGGCTCGGTCTCCGTCCGGACGCCCCGTGTGAGCCGTGCGTCGCCGGTGTCTCCCCGGTCCCGTCGCCGCCGGCCCGAGTCACAGCAACCGATACGGCCGCGAACGGCCACGGGCGAAGCCGAACACACCGCTCACAACGTCCGACTCCGGGGTCCCCAGCGACTCCGTCAGACGCGCGTCGCACGAGAGTATATTACCAGCGACGTACCATGAACGTCTGTGCCCGTGTCACTCGGAACGGACCCGCTCGACACCCTGGAGATTCCCGACGGGACGACCGTCGAGGAGCACGACCTCGTCACCGACCGTGACGTGCTCGTCGGCGGCCAGAGTTCCGTGGAGTTCGGCGTTCGCGGCCGGAACGTGATGGCGGGAGAACGCGTCCGGTTCGGCGGCGACATCGAGGCCGACGGCGACTGCCGACTCGACGTCTGGTGTCAGGTCGCCGGGAACGTCCTCGTCGGCGAGGACGCCTACCTCGGCGAGCGCGTCCACATCGAGGGTCGGTTGATGGTCTCGGGCGACCTCGACATCGGCGACGACGTCGACATCGACGAGGGGTTCGAGGCGAGCGGCTGGATCGTCATCCGCAACCCGATGCCGACACTCGTCTTTTACTTCGTCGTGCTCTCGCAGTTGCTCAGAATCGGCGAGAAGGACGCCGCCGACGAGATGGCGCAGGCGCTCTCGTCGGACGGCGGCCAGACGCCGCTCGTCATCCCCCGCGGTGCCGACGTCTCCGACGACGCCTGGCGCGTCTCGACCCCGGCGCAGGTCGGCTCGGACTGCCGCCTGCACGGGAACATCCGCGCCGAGCGCATCGAACTGGGGGCGGAGAACAACGTCTTCGGCAGCCTCCGCGCCAAAGGCGACATCACCGTCGGCTCCGAGACCAGAATCCACGGCGACGTCACGACCCGCGGCGGCCACGTGACCGTCGAGGAGGGGGCGCGCGTGCTCGGCGACGTCTCCTGCGGTGACCTCGACCTCCACGAACGGGCGACCGTCGACGGGACCGTGCGCGCCCGCGGTGAGATGCGTATCCGCCGCGACGACACGTCCCGCGACGCGGAGTGAGGGTCCGCCGGCTTCGAACCGCGTTCGTCCACGACACGTGTCAGACAATCTTTATACCACTACTGTCTCTCGTTGCTGTATGAACGAACGGGGGAAATCGCACACGCGTGTCCTGTGTGTCGGGACTCCCACCGATGTCGCCGACGACAGCCTGGCGGCGTTCGACGTCAGGCACGTCGAGACGGCCGCCGACGCTCGCGCTCTCCTCGCCGCCGCCGATTCCAGTCAGTGGACCCCAGACTGCGTCGTGAGCGCCGTACCGGCGGACGCAGCAGCCCCCGACGACGCCCTCGCCTTCCTCCAGTGGGTCGACGAGCGCGCGCCCGGAGTCGCGACGGTGCTCGCCCCCGGCGACGCGGGGAGCGAACGGCTGGCGAGTCGGGCGGTCGCCGCGGGTGTCACTCGCTACTGTCCCGCGGGCGACTCTCTCGGAGACGTCGTCGAGGCCGCCCTCGACCGTGACCGACCCGACCGAACGCACGACTCCGGCGTCGATCGCCGCTACCGGACGCTCGCGGAGAACCTACCGAACGGGGCCGTCGCACTGTACGACCGGGAGCTTCGGTACCTCGTCGTCGGCGGGACGGTGTTCGACGACCTCCCACTCGACCGCGACCGACTTGAGGGGGCGCGGTTCGAAGCCGCGCACTCGGACACGTACGTCGACCGGTACGGCCCGCTCTACCGCGCCGCACTGGACGGCGAGCACTCCGCGTTCGAGTTCACCTACGAGGGCCACACCTTCCGTGGGTACACGGTCCCCGTCCGCGACCGGAGCGACACGATTGTCGCCGGGATGGCACTCACCCAGGACGTCACCGAAGCGCGCGAGCGACAGGCGCGCCTCGAACGGCAAAACGAGCGCCTCGACCGCTTCGCCAGCCTCGTGAGCCACGACCTGCGGAACCCGCTGAACATCGTCGAGGGGTCGCTCGTGTTGCTCCGGGAGGCGGCTCGAGACGGCGACGTCGAAGTCGTCGAGGAGAACGCCGACCGTATCAGCCGGGCGTGTCGCCGGATGAACGAGATCGTCGACAACGTCCTCACGCTGGCCCGACAGCCGGAACTGGTCGACGACCCCGAGAACGTGCCGCTCGCCGACACCGCACGTCGCGTGTGGGAGGGCATCGACGCGCCCCGTTCGTCGCTCCGTATCGATACGGGGCCGCACGACGAGGTGTTCGTCCGTGCGGACCGGAGCGCGCTGGCGCGACTGCTCGAGAACCTCCTCGCGAACGCGGTCGAGCACGGCTCGGCGAGCAGTCCGCCAGCGGCTGCCGGCGCTGTCGAACCCGGGTCCACGAGCGAGGGGGGCGTGTCCGTCCGCGTCGAGTGGTTCGAGGACGACGACCGGGGCTTCGCCGTCGCCGACGACGGCCCGGGCCTCGACCCCGCCGCGCGCGAGCGCGCCTTCGACTGGGGGTACACGACGGGCGATGGGGGGCTCGGCCTCGGACTCAACATCGTCGAAAGCGTGGCCGAAGCGCACGGCTGGAGGCCTGCCGTCGCCGAGAGCGCGTCCGGTGGTGCGCGGTTCGAGATTCGTGGTCTCGAGCACGCGCCCGCCGAAGCCGACGACTGACCGCGAGTGGGCGAACCGATGAGTGAAACCCCCCTTTGTCCCTAGCTAAGGGTTTTTTGACTCCCCGTTGTCGCTTCGGGTATGAACCGACGCCGAACACGAACGGTCGCGACGGTCCTGGTCGCGCTCATGGCCGTCCTCGCCGGCTGTGGCGGGGCGGCACAGGGCGGCAGAAGCGGCGGGGACAGCGGGGCGGTCAGCAGTGATGCGGCGTACGAGCGTGGAGCGACGGCACAGCCGGAAGGGACCCCGATGGCCGCACAGTCGGGCGGGTCGTCCGGCGAGGCCTCGTCGATGCAGTCCATCGACTCGCGCGCGCTCATCCGGACCGGACGCGTGACGCTGGAAGTCACGGACTTCGAGCGCACCGAAGCGAACCTCACCGAGCTGGTCGAGTCGCGCGGCGGGTTCGTCTCCGACACCCGCCAGCGACAACAGCGCGTCGGCGACCGGACGTATCTGACCGGGACCGTCGTCCTCCGGGTTCCGAGCGAGCGCTTCGCGGAGACGTTCAGTGACGTCCAGGCCGAGGGCGAGGTCATCGAGTCCTCGACGTCGACCGAGGACGTCACGGAGCAACTGGTCGACATCGAGGCGCGGCTGAACAACCTCCGCGCCCAGCGCGACCGCCTCCGGACGCTGTACGAGCAGGCGAACGACACGGAAGCCGTCCTGCAGGTCGAACGCCGACTCTCGGAGGTCCAGACCGAAATCGAGCGGCTGGAGGCGCGCAAGCAGGCGCTCGAGCGGCAGGTGGCGTACTCGACGATCACCGTCGACATCAGAGAGGAGCGCCCCGACCGCCTGGGCGTCGACGAGAAGTGGTACGACATCGGCTTCGTCGGAGCCTTCCTCGAGTCCGTAAACGGCGTCGTCGTCGCCCTGCGCGCCGGTGTCGTCATCCTCGGCTACGTGCTCCCGTACCTCATCGTGCTCGCGACGCCCGTCGGACTCCTCGGCGGTGCCCTCGCGTGGCGACGGGGGTGGGGACCGTTCGGCGGTGGCACAGAGCGCGTCGTCGAGGAGGCACCGCCCGACGACGACGAGCGCGACGGATAACGACACCGCCACCGAAAGGCACTCTTCCCGCACGTGCGAGAGGGGAGATATGCTCTCTCTCGCACTCGCGGGCAAGCCCAACGCGGGCAAGTCCACGTTCTACAAGGCGGCCACGATGGCCGACGTCGCCGTCGCCAACTACCCCTTCACGACCATCGACGCCAACCGGGGAATCACTTACGCCCGCACGCGCTGTCCCTGTCTCGACCGCGAGGAGCGCTGTGGCAACTGCGAGGACGGCAAGCGGTACGTCGCCGTCGAACTCGTCGACGTCGCGGGACTCGTTCCCGGCGCGCACGAGGGACGAGGGTTGGGAAACCAGTTCCTCGACGAACTCACCAACGCCGACGCCATCCTCAACGTCGTCGACGCCTCCGGCGGCACGAACGAGGAGGGCGACCCCGTCGAGGTCGGGACGTACGACCCCCTCGCGGAGATCGACTTCATCAAAGAGGAGATGGACCAGTGGCTCACCGGCATCATCGACCGCAACTGGGAGTCGGTCGAGCGGAAGTCCCGCTCGCCCGACTTCGACATCGACGACGCGCTCGCCGACCTGCTCACCGGGTTCGGTGCGTCCGAGTACGACGTCGCCGCCGCCCTCCGGACGCTCGACTACCCGACGGACCCCATCCAGTGGACCGACGAGAACCGAGAGGCGCTCGCCCGCGAGATTCGCGAGCGCACCAAACCGCTCGTCCTCGTGGCGAACAAAGCCGATATCGCACCCGCCGAGAACCTCCAGCGCATCTCCGAGACCGACACCCTCTCGGTGGCGGCGACCGCCGACGGCGAACTCGCGCTCCGGAAGGGTGCGGAGGCGGGCGTCGTCGACTACGACCCCGGCGACGAGGACTTCCAGATCGTCGGCGACCTCACCGACGGCCAGCGGACGGGGTTAGAGCAGATCCGCGAGGTCATGAGTGAACACGGTGGGACGGGCGTCCAGCGGTCCATCGACACCGCCGTCTACGACCTGCTCGACCATATCACGGTGTATCCGGTGCAGAACGAGTCGAAGTGGACCGACGGGACGGGCGAGACGCTGCCCGACGCCTTCTTGCTCCCGCGGGGGTCGACGCCGAAGGACCTCGCGTACGCCGTCCACTCCGACATCGGCGACGGCTACCTCCACGCCGTCGACGCGCGGTCGAACCGCCGCATCAGCGAGTCGTACGAGTTGGAAGAAGGCGACGTCATCAAAATCGTGAGCACGGCGTCGTAGCGCACACCACGCGGCACACGCCACACGCCGGACGCCGCACGCTGTCTCGACCCACCGACGTCTCACGCGTCCCGGTTCCGGCGTTCGAGCAGGTGGAAGGCGACGATGCCGGCGACGAACGCCACGCCGAGGTCGACCAGGAGTCCGCAGAGACCGATTCCGACCACCAGCGGGTACTCGCTCGCCTTCTCGAGGCTCGTCCGACCGAGTTGGAGGGCGATCAGGACCAGGATGGCACCCAGCATCGAGACCGGATACGCCGCCACGAGTTCGACCGCGACGACGGCCACCACGAGGTAGCCGAGGCCGAGGAGGACGTTCGCCCCGGCCGTCCGGGCCCCGAAGGCGTACTTGCCGGCGACGCCGCCGCTGCCGTGACACATCGGCATCGCTCCGAACGGGATGGCGACGAGGTTCATGACGCCCATGCTCGTCGCGAGTTCGTCGGGCGAGACGTCTCGGTCGAAGTAGTCCCCGAGGAGCACGGCCGTCGCCAGCGCGGCGTTGCCGAGCGTCATCGCCAACTGGGCGAGCGTCGCTTCGAGCGCCGGGACGGTGAGGTCGTCGAGGCCGAACAGCACCGTCCCGTTCGCCGACGGGAGGCTCGGCGACGGCAGGCCGACCGACCCCGCCGCGACCACCCCGCCGGCGAGCAACACGGCGAACGCGCTCACCTGCCAGTACCCGCGGACGACGAGGGCCAACGCGAGCACGCCCGCGACCGCCGCCAGCGTGAGGTTTGTGCCGCTCAGGTCGACGCCGGTCCGTAACAGGACGAGCGCGACCCCGAACTGGATCCCGCGGACGACCGGCGAGCCGATGATGCTGCCGAACCGCCCGAGCGAGCCGGTGAGGCCGATGAGGACGAGCACCGCGCTGAGCAACAGGCCAGCGACGAGGAGTTCACCGGTCGTAATCGACCCCGCGATGACGAGCGCGGCGACCGCCTTCATCGGCTCGACGGAGATGGGAACCGCGTAGTAGAGCCCCCAGACGATCTGGAAGACGCCGAACCAGACGAGGAGCATCGACAGCGAGAGGTCGGTGAGTACCGAGAGGGCGACGACGATGGGCAGCACCGTAACCGAATCCCCTATCGCCCCCGTCGCCTCGCTCCAGGAGATGTCGAGGTCGTGGGCTCCCCGGAACGAGACGCTGATACTCATCCATCGGATGATTCATCCCGAACAGTAAAACTCTCACGAGCAACGGACAGGGGTTTCAGGGACGGCACGGAAGAAACTGCTTTTGATTACTCCCTCGCGAGCAGGGGGACGCCGCCGAAGCGTGTGACCCGGCTACTGTACGGCGTCGTACGCCGCGGCCATCCGGTCGAGCGCCTCCGTCAGTTCCTCGACGTTCGTGGCGTAGGAGATGCGGGCGTAGCCCGCCCCGTGTGAACCGAAGGCTTCTCCGGGCACGATGATGACGCCGCGCTCGATGCAGGCGTCGACGAACCCCTCGGGGACTTTCGGCATCGCGTAGAACGCGCCCGTCGGCGTGGGACACTCGAGGCCGATGTCGGCGAGGCCGTCGAGGAGGAGGTCACGACGCTCTTCGAAGGAGGCAGTCATCTCGTCGACGAGTTCCTGTGGGCCCGTGAGGGCTGCCTCGGCGGCGTACTGCGCTGGCGCGGAGGCACAGGCCTGGACGTACTGGTGGACGCGGACCATCCGCTCGATTCGCTCACTCGAGGCGTGGACCCAGCCGACGCGCCAGCCGGTCATCGAGAAGAGCTTGGAGGCGGAGTTGACGACGACGACGTTGTCCGACTCGGCGTACTCGACAGGGGAGTGGTGTTCGCCCTCGAAGACGGTGTACTCGTACACCTCGTCGGAGAGACAGAGGACGTCGTGTTCGTCGGCGATGCGGGCGAACTCGCGGACGTCTTCCTCTGACGACACGGCACCTGTCGGGTTACCGGGGGAGTTGACGACGAAGGCGGCGGTGTCGTCGGTGATGGCGTCCTCGACCCGTGCGGGGTCGATGGTCAGGTCGTCGCGGAGGGGAACGGGAACCGGCTCGCCGTCTGCCAGCTTCGTCAGGGCGTCGTACGAGACGAAGCCGGGGTCGGGGATGACGACCTCGTCGCCGCCGTTGACGTGTGCCTCCAGCGCGACGTGGAGCGCCTCGCTCCCTCCGGCGGTGACGACGATGTCGTCCGGCGAGCGGTCGATACCCTGGTCGCGTTCGTGCTTCGCCGCGATGGCCTCGCGGAGCGACAGCATCCCCTTGTTCTCGGTGTACGCGTCGGCCTCGCCGGCCATGATGGCGTCGGCGGCCGCCTGTCGCGCGTGCTCGGGCGCTGGGAAGTCCGGCTGGCCGAGGCCGAGGTTGATGGCACCCTCGCCCGCCGCCTCGAACACCTCACGGATGCCGCTGATGGAGATACGTTCCACCCGGTCTGAGAAGTGGGTCATACTCACATCGGTGCGGCAGAGCGGATAGTTCTTTGCGAACCGTCTCCGTCTCACCGGCTGTGTGGTGGGGACGCCAGACACCGATACTCGACGGCGGTCGACGTCACCGCGTCCTGAGACGAACCCGGGCAATTAGCAGCAATATCTGCCGTTTCCTACGACGGGTGCGGCCGTCGGTGATTCCCGGCAGATAGCGCTGCAACTTCGCTCCAGCGGTAGGTATCGCCGAGAGCCGTATGTAACCCTTCGAAACGGCTCCGCATGACTCTTACCGCCTGCGAGTGGGGCATAAGGGGCGGTCCCGTACGACGGTGTATGTCAGAACACACGCCTGGGAACGGACCCGCGATTTCGAGACGGCGGTTCCTCGGCGCGGCAGGGGCGACAGGCACGGCAGCCCTCGCGGGCTGTGCCGGGGCCGTCACGGGTGGGGCTGGCGGCAGTGGTCTCTCGGAAATTCAGGTCGCGTACATGCCCATCTACCCCGACATGCAGTACTTCGTCATGGAGGAGGAAGGCTACTTCGGCGACCTCTCGGTCGACGTCTCCGGGAAGCTGTTCTCCGACGGCCCCTCCATCGTCCAGGCGTCGGCGAAGGGCGACTTCGACGTGATGATGTTCGGCATCGTCCCGGCGATGATCGTGATGGACACGGGGATTCCCTCGAAGATCACCGCCGCGAACATCAGAGACGCGATGCAGATTCTCGCGACCGACGAGTTCGCGGGGCTGTGGGAAGAACACGGCACGGACGCCTTCGCGGTCTTCGAAGAGGAGAAGGGCCGCACGTTCACGTTCGGCACGTTCCCGCCGGGGTCGGTCCCCGACATCCTGCTTCGGTACTGGCTCGAGGAAGAACTCGGGCTCGACCCCGAGGAGGACGTCGAAATCACCGCCCTCGGCGGGGCCGGGCCGGTCAGACAGGCCCTCCTCTCGGAGAAGGTCGACGGGACGTCCATCATGGAGCCCGTGCCGACGGTCGTCGAGGCGAACGACGCGCCCTTCTCACCTATCGCCTGGGCGGGCGACTTCATGCCCGGACAGCCGGCCGCGGTGACCCTGATGCACGACCGCCTCAGAGAGGAACACCCCGAGGTCGCCACGGCGTTCGTCCGCCAACACCAGCGCGCGACCGACTTCGCGCTGTCGAACCCTGACACGGCGGCCCAGCACGCCTCGACCGTTATCGGCGAGGAGGCGCTGCCCGTGGAGACGGCGCGGCAGGCGATGGAGTCGCGGGCGTCGGCGTTCATCACGGACCCCCACGAGATCGAAGGCGGCGCGAGCATCTTCTCGCGCTACGCCGCCCGCCTCGGCAAGACGGAGTCGGAGCTGAGCATCGACAGCATGTTCGACTACGGCGTCTACGACAGTCTCTGAGATGGCAGTCGACACCGCGAGCGAAACGGAGTCCACCCCCTCGTTCGAGAGCGTCGACGCTCGACGACTCGTCCTCGGCGGCGTCGGGACCCTCGGGTTCCTCCTCGCGTGGCAGGCGGCCGCCCTCGCTATCGGGAAAGCGTACCTCCTCCCGACGCCGCTTTCGGTCGCCGGCGCGTTCGTGACCGAACTCACGGCGGCGGAGACGCTCTCGCTCGGGTTCGGCGTCACGGTCCCCGCGACGCGGATGGTCGCGAAACTCGTCCAGAGCCTCTTTCACTACCTCCCGGGCCTCGTCGTCGGGTCGACGCTCGGTATCTCGCTCGGCATCGCGATGGGCTGGAACGAGACGCTCGACGACGCGCTGACGCCCGTCACACGGGTCCTCAGACCGATTCCGCCGCTGGCGTGGATCGCCTTCGCCATCGTCTGGATCGGCATCAACCACAGGGGCGCGGCGTTCATCGTCGGCATCGGGGCGTTCTGGATCAACTTCTACAACGCCTACTCCGGGGTCGAAGGCGTCCCTCAGCACCTCAAGGAGGTCGCCAGCTCACTCGGTGTCGAGTCGGACGTCAGCATGATTCGGAAGGTCGTCGTCCCGGCGGCGTCGCCCTCTCTCATGACCGGGATTCGGACGAGCATCGGTCAGTGCTGGATGATCGTCGTCGCCGCCGAACTGTTCGGTGCGCCCGGCGTGGGCTTCCAGATCATCAACGCCGCACAGAACCTGCAGATGGACGTCTCCGTCGCGTACATGCTCGTCATCAGCGTCGTCTTCCTCGCGAGCGACGGGCTCTTCCGGAACGTCGAACGGAGGGTTCTCGAGTGGCGCGCCTAGAGGAACAGCCGATGACCGATACGAAGACCGACGTCGACGACACTGATGCGGACGCGTCGACGACCGCACGGGCGCGAGAGAAGGTGGTCGTCGACGGCCTCGGCAAACGGTACGACTCCGACCGCCAGACCGTCCAGGCGCTCTCCGACGTGAACTTCTCGGTCGGTACCGGCGAGTTCGTCTGTCTCGTCGGTCCGTCGGGCTGCGGGAAGACGACACTCTTCCGGCTCATCGCGGGGCTCGAGACGCCCACGACCGGCGACGTACTGCTCGACGGCGAACCGGTCACCGGCCCGGGCACCGACCGGGGGATGGTGTTTCAGGAGTACGGTCTGTTCCCGTGGCGAACGGTGCGAGAGAACGTCGCGTTCGGGCTCGAAGAACAGGGTGTCGACGGGGCCGAGCGGAAGCGACGCGTCGCCGAGATGATCGACCTCGTCGGGCTCTCGGGGTTCGCCGACGCCTACCCGAAGGAGCTGTCGGGTGGGATGAAACAGCGCGTCGGCATCGCCCGTGCGCTCGCGGTCGACCCCGAACTCCTCCTCATGGACGAGCCGTTCGGCAGCGTCGACGCCCAGACCCGTGACATGCTCCACGGGGAGTTGCTCGAGGTGTGGGCCGAGACGGGCAAGACGGTGCTGTTCGTCACCCACGACGTCGAGGAGGCGGTGACGCTCGCCGACCGCGTCGTCGTGATGGCGGCCGACCCCGGCCGCGTCCGCGAGGTCGTCCCCGTCGGGCTCGAACGGCCCCGGGTGCGGACCGACGCGGCCTTCGCCGACCGCGTCGAGCACATCCGCGGCCTCATCGGCGACTGAGCCGTCGCGTTCCGCCGTCCGGTCGCCGACCCTAGTGTTATGTACTCTCACGCAGGTCATGACGTATGGCGGACACGAAGCGCGGTCGAGAGGAACAGGCGCGGAACGAAGCGCGCCGACAGCGCGAGCGGGAGATCGAGCAGGCCCGACAGCGCCGAGACGAAGCCGAGCCCGACGCGCCGAGTGAGCCCGCGGTCGAAGACCGAGCACAGGCGACGGGCCCCCGTCGCTGTCACCGGCGCGACTGTGAGGAACCCGCGGCCTTCCTCGTGCTCGAGCGATACCTCGAGGACACCGGTCACGGCCCGGTCGAAGCGACGGCAGCCCTGTGTCGGGAACACACCGCAGAGGAAGGCCCCGCCCGTCTCGACGACGTCTTCGCGGGCTACGTCTTCCGCATCGAGCCGCTCTCGGAGACCGCTTCCGAGACGGAGTCGTAGCTCATGCGGAGACGGGCCGTCGAGGCTCAGTCCTCGTAGGTGTCTCTGAGTTCGGCGACGTGGTCTCCGAGACGCGAGAGCGCGGCGTCGGGGTCCAGGTAGCCCTCGTTGTACTCGTAGTAGATGTCCTCTGCGGCGTCGATGAACGCCGCGACGGCTTCGGGCGTCTCGTCGGACTCGTTCGTGTCGGTCATACTGTCACTGTCGACGCCCGGCCTGTTGGTCGTTTCCCTCTGCGCTGGAGGGGGGAGCGGGCGGACGGGCGGCTCGGTTGCACTCACCCACTCCGAAACCCACAAACGCACACCCGTCGAAGCCGGCGTATGACTCCGGCCGTTCGGCGGTCCGTCGCGTCGCCACGAGGGGGCAGCCCGACGTGAACCCGCTCGACCGCTACGAACCGCTCGTCGACGGCCGCGAGGCCTTCCGCGAGGCCTGCGAGCGACCGCTTCCCTACGCGGTCCGGGTGAACACCATCAAGGCCGACCGCGACCGGGTGTGCGCCGCGTTCGACGAGGAGGGAATCGCCTACGAAGCGACCGACTGGAACCCCGACCTGCTCACACTGGAGGGGAAAGCCGGACGGACCTGGCCGTACTTCCTCGGGTGGGTCCACGGACAGGAGGCGGTCTCCGCACTCCCTGCGACCGTCCTCGACCCCCAGCCGGGCGACCGAGTCTGGGACGCCTGCGCCGCACCGGGGTCGAAGACGACGCAACTCGCGGCGCTGATGGGAGACGAGGGAACGCTCGTCGGCAACGACAACAACCTCGGACGACTGTCGGCGCTCCGGCACAACGCCGAGCGTCTCGGTGTGACGAACCTCGTCGTCACGAACCAGGACGCGCGGAACTTCTCGCTCAAGCCGCTCGCCTTCGAGTCGTTCGACCGCGCCATCGTCGACGCGCCCTGTTCCTGTGAGGGGACGTGTCGCAAGAACCCCACCGCCCTCGACGACTGGACGCTCGACCACGTCCACCAGGTCGCCGGCATCCAGAAGGGAATTCTCAAGCGCGCGGTCCAGGCCACCCGCGAGGGCGGCACCGTCGTCTACTCGACCTGCACGTTCGCGCCCGAGGAGAACGAGGCCGTCCTCGACCACGTCCTCAGCGAGGAGGACTGCCGCCTCGTCGACTTCGACGTCGGACTGGAGACGTCGCCGGGCGTCACCGAGTGGGAGGGCGAGGAGTTCGACCCCACTGTCGCGAAGGCCCACCGCGTCTACCCCCACCAGAACGACACGGGCGGCTTCTTCTGTGCGAAGCTGGAGGTGACGGGATGAGCCGCGAGAACGACGGCCAGCGGTTCGACCGGTTGCCCGCGACCCCCACCGAGCGCGAGGTCCCCGGCCGCGCCTCGCGCGCGGAGGTGCTCGACTGGTGGGCCGAACGGTTCGAGATCCCCCCCGAGACGTTCGAAGGCTTCTCGTTCTGGGAGAAGGGCGCGGGGAAACTGTGGGTGTTCGCCGGCGAGTCGCCCTCGCCCACGAACGTCGAGGGGCTCGGGATGACGTTCCTGCGGACGCGACAGGAGCACTGGAAGCCGACGACGGTCGCAGTCCAGCGGTTCGGCCACCTCGCGACGAAGAACGTCGTCGCCCTCTCGCCCGCGGAAGCGAAACGCTTCGCCGCCGGCGAGGACCAGGAGGTCGACTGGGACGGCGACTGGGGATACCTCATCGCCACCCGCGAGGTCGCCGGTGAGCGCGCGCCACTCGGGGTGGGGCTGTATCTCCACGGCGAACTCCGGTCGGTGGTGCCGAAAGGCACTCAGGAGTCGCTTCCGGAGTGAGCCGTCGCTACGCCTTCTCCCGGAGGACGCCGCCACCGAGCCCCTCCCACTCGACGCGATAGCCCAGTCGGGAGAGCACGGCGCTGGTGTCTCCAAGTCCGACGGCGGCCAGCACGTCCTCGACGTCCGCGAGCGACATCCCGACCTCGACCTCCGTGCGCACGCGCTCGAGTACGTCAGGGCGGACGAGCGTGCCGCCCACGCGCTCGTGTTCGGGGAACGAAACGGCGTCGAGCGCGTCCTCGCTCACGCCGTGGCGCTCTGCGAGCGTGGACAGCGACACCGCGTCGTCATCGAGGGCGAGCCGGGTCGGAAGCGACGCTGCCGCCGCCGCGACCAGGTCGGACTCGTACGTCCGGAGCACGTCGACGACGTCTTTTACCCGGACGCGACCCGAGTACGAGACCACCCGGTGGTCCCGCGCTTCGACCGCCTCGCCGACGCCGAGCGACTCGTCGACGGCGACGAGGAGTTCGACCTCCTCGACGTCATCCAGTTGAGCGAGTTTCTTCGACACGTACTCGGGCGTCCAGAAACCCATTATTTCGAAGTAGACGCGGAAGCCTTCGACGTTCGAATCGAACTCGGTCGCCTCAGCGGCCGACCCCGCGGGTCGGTAGTCGAACGCGAAGTCGGGGATCATCACTCGAGTCCCGGTCGCCAGCGCCTCGGGCTCTCGTGTGAGCTCCCAGTCGAGGTCGAGCGTCTCGAACCGCGCGGCGAAGTCCGCCTCGACGCCGCTATCGAACGTCGGCTCGGCGAGCGGGTCGTCGTCCGGGAGGGTGAGGTCGGCGTCCGAGAGACGGAGTTCGCGCTCGGTCCCGCGGTCGTCGATTGTCGCCTCGAGTCGCCACTCCGACGCCTTCGCGGCGGTTCGGAGGAGCCGGGCGAACGCCGTCCCGTACCGTCGCGTGCGGCGGAAGAGCGCGTCCGGACCGGTGACCACGACCTCCCGCTCGCCCGACACGTTCCGAATCTCGTACATCAGCCGGAGCCGTTTGACCGCCGAGACGAGCGCCCTCGGGTCCGACGACCGGAGCCGGACCTCGGTCGCGTCGAACAGGGCGGTCTGTGCGAGCGAGAGGTTGTACCGGTCGACGAGGTCGTCGGGGCTCCACGGCGAGTCGAACCGGGTCATGACCTGATTCACCTCCCGGTCGGCGTACAGCGACTCGTCGACCGCCGCGACAGTGAGACCGAGCGACCCGGCCGCCTGTGAGAGCGCCCGCGTCCGTTCGGTCTCGCTGGCGACACCGACCGCCTCGCTCGCCTCGAACACCGCTCGACGCACCCGCTCGGGCGGCACTGGCGCGCGCGTCTCGAACGTCGCCTCCCTGTCGAGCAGCGCCGCGAACCCCCGGACGAGTTTGAAGTCGTCGGCCTCGCGTTCGAGTTCCGCCAGCGCCGCATCCAGTGCGGCGCGCGTCTCGCCGACGTGGTCGCGGTAGCGTCCGAGCACCGCCGCGGCGAGCGGTCGCTCCTCCCGGTCGACGAACTGCGGACGGTAGCCGCCGCCCCGGCGGGAGACGCGGAGGAGGTCCTTCGTGAGCACGACTCGACCGAGGCGACTGAGCGACAAAAGGTCGTGGGACTGCGCTCCGGCCGGTGCAAACGCACAATCCGACGCACGCTGACCGCTGTGCAGTCGTGACGAGGGGACGCGGGCGTCGGTGATTTCGGCGACGAGACGCCGCCCGAAGCGGTCGGTCTAGTTAGTAGTCGCCCACTAGCCTCTCCGCCGGGCGGCGACGTTCTCCTCCGTGGTCTCTTCGGTGACGACCTCGTACAGGAGCGCCCGCCCCCCGTCCGACTTCGGGCGGAGGATACGACCCAGCCGCTGTGTGAACTCGCGCTCCGACCCCGACCCCGAGAGGACGCACGCGACGTTCGCGTCGGGGACGTCCACCCCCTCGTCGAGGACGTTCGCCGTCACCACCCGCGAGTAGGTCCCCTCTCTGAACCGCTCCAGTATCTCGCGGCGCTCTCCAGCACCGGTCTCGTTCGTGACCGCGGGGAGGAGAAACCGCTCGGAGAGACGGTAGACGAGGTCGGTGTGGGCGGTGAAGACGATGACGCGGTCGTCGCGGTGGCGGTCGAGGATGTCCGCGAGGGCGTCGACCTTGGCGTCGGCGTTCATCATCACCCGGCGGGCGCGTTGTTTGGCGAGGAGGGCCTCACGGGCGCGGGGGTCGTTCCCCGACCGCATCACGAGTTTCTGGTAGTCCGCGCCCGACCGCATGTCGAGGTTCGAAGTTCGAAGGTAGTCGACGAACGTCTCCTGGGCCTCGTCGTACTGCCGTCGCTCCGCCTCGGAGAGCGACACCTCGATGCGCTTGATGTCGTAGTCGGCGAGGTGTTCGCCGGCGAGGTCGTCGACGTCGAGCGCGAAGACCCGGGGGCCGACGAGTCGCTCGACGGCCTCGTGTGCGCCGTCGGGTCGCTCGAACGTCGCCGTCAGGCCGAGGCGGGCGGGCGCGGCGAGCAACCGGGCGATGTCCTGGTACCCCTCGCCGCCCAGGTGGTGGACCTCGTCGAAGACGACGAGGCCGAACTGGTCGCCGATTTCGTCCGCACGGAGATACGCCGAGTCGTACGTCGAGACCGTGATGGGTGCCTGGCGCTGCTGTCCGCCGCCGAACTGGCCGACCTCGACGTCGAACTCGGCCTCGAGTTCACGACGCCACTGATTCAGGAGGTCGATGGTGGGCACCACGACGAGCGTCGGCAGGTCCAGCGTGACCATCGCGGCGATGGCGACGACGGTCTTGCCCGCGCCCGTCGGGAGTTCGACCACGCCCCGATGGTCGGCGCGCCGCCAGGCGTCGAGGGCGTCGCGCTGGTACTCGCGGAGGTCGTACGACGTCGAGAGCGAGAGCGCGGGCCACGACGCGAGGTGGTCGTCGTACACGTCGTCGCGGCTGTCGAGGACGTCCCGCAGGGCGCTGTAGCGGAACGCGGGGGCACGAGCGGTGCCCGAACGCGGGTCCGTCTCGAGGAAGGGCAGCGAGAGACCGGCGGGTGGGTCGTCGACGCGAACGGTGCCGTCCTCGAACGAGAGCGTAGTCACTGCGCCAGCGTAGTCGGGCGAGGGATAAAAGCGTCGTCGCTGTCGAGCGAGGCGGTGTTCGAGGCGAGGGCGTCCACTCGTCCACGACGGTGAGCGTC
Source organism: Salinigranum halophilum (assembly GCF_007004735.1). Taxonomy (NCBI): domain Archaea; kingdom Methanobacteriati; phylum Methanobacteriota; class Halobacteria; order Halobacteriales; family Haloferacaceae; genus Salinigranum; species Salinigranum halophilum. Next base: position 9,931 of record NZ_SSNL01000008.1, on the reverse strand, counting down.
GATGCCGTGGCGGTGGTGCGGGACGGGCGAACGGCGGGACAGCGACCGCACGGTGCGTCGCTGTGTCCACTGGCTCCCGCGTGACGACGACCCCGCGGACTCACTCAGACGAATACCCACTGCACGCGTCCCGCTCACCCGCCCGCAGCGTTAACCGACTCCCGCGTGTAGCGTCAGGCATGGCACACGTAGACGTACTCGAACCCCTCGAACTGGACGCGCCGACGATGGTCGAGGGTCTGCCCGGGGTCGGACTCGTCGGGAAGATCGCGGCCGACCACCTCGTCGAGGAGTTCGCGATGACTCACTACGCGAACGTCCACTGCGATGCCCTCCCGAAGGTGGCCGTCTACCAGGAGGGAGACGCGACCCTCCACCCGCCCGTCCGGCTGTACGCCGACACCGAACGGAACCTCCTCGTCCTCCAGAGCGACGTCCCCATCTCGCCGGCGGCCGCCCAGGAGTTCGCGGACTGTATCGGCGGCTGGTTCGACGACGACGGGGTGTTCCCCATCTACCTCTCGGGTATCGGCCGGGAGAAGTCCGACGCACCGCCGGCGATGTACGGGGTCGGCGTCGGCGACGGCCTCGAGCGACTCGAAGCGGCCGACATCACCGCCCCGGACGAGACCGGACTCGTCTCGGGTCCGACAGGAGCCCTGTTGAACGACGCCGTCGAACACGGCCGGGCCGCCGTCGGTCTGGTCGTGGAGTCGGACCCGCGGTTCCCCGACCCCGAGGCCGCCCGGATTCTCATCAGAGAGGGTATCGAACCGCTGACCGGCCTCGAGGTCGGCACGGACAGCCTCGTCGACCGCGCAGAGGAGATTCGGGCCGCCAAGGAGCGCCTCGCGAAGCGGATGCAGGAGGCGGGCGACGAGAGCACGCAGGCGCGACCGCTCGGGATGTACCAGTAGCAAGCGGGTGCGCCCGAGCGCCGGAACGTTTCTACAGCCTTAAGCCTCGTCGGTCACTTCGTCCAGGCATGAGCGACGACGCCGACATGGACGCCGACGCGGCCGCCGAGGACGTCGAATCGGGGCCCGCAGTCAACGGCGAGACGGCCGCCCCGGACGACGAGTCGACAGGTGACGACGCTGACGCCGCCACCGCGGAGGCGTCGACGGAGACTGGCCTCGCCAGTGAGGTCGCCGAGGTGGACGAGACGCTCGCCGAGGACGTCGCGGCACTCGAAGGACGGGTCGCCGAACTCGAAGCCGCTCTGGACGACGCACGGTCGAAGCTGACCCGGAAGCAGGCGGACTTTCAGAACTACAAGAAGCGGACGAAGAAGAAGCAAGAGCAGATCAAAGCGCGGGCGACCGAAGACCTCGTCGAACGTCTCGTCCCCGTTCGGGACAACCTCGTCCGTGCGCTCGACCAGGACGAGGAGGCCGACATCCGTCCCGGAATCGAGTCGACGCTCACCGAACTCGACCGGGTCCTCGAAGGCGAGAACGTCACCGTCATCGAGCCACAGCCGGGCGACGAGGTCGACCCCCACCGCCACGAGGTGATGCTCCGCGTCGACGCCGAGCAACCCGCGGGAACCGTCGTCGACCTCTACCAGCCGGGCTACGAGATGGCCGAGAAGGTCATCCGCCCCGCACAGGTCACCGTGAGCAGCGGCGCTGACACGGCGGAGTAGCTCTCCACGGTCCGGTCGCGACGTGTCTAGCTGGTGCCACCTCGACTGACGTCAGTCGTGGGGGGCCGACCACGCCCTTCGCTCGCCCACACGAGGCGACTGGCCGGACGACGTCGCGGCAGCGGAACGGGTTCGGTGTCGGCGGTTCGTGATAAGTCCCTCGCCTCGCCTCCCACCAGATAGCGACAAAAACGCACGACAGCGCCGACATGGCCTGCACTGTTCGGGAGTCGAATCTAGTAACCTTTAACCGACGCAAGCCGATAGGTGAACCCAAGATGGCGAGCAACAAGATTCTCGGTATCGACCTCGGTACCACCAACAGCGCCTTCGCGGTGATGGAAGGTGGCGACCCCGAGATCATCGTGAACGCCGAAGGGGACCGCACGACACCCTCCGTCGTCGCGTTCTCCGACGACGGCGAACGACTCATCGGCAAACCCGCCAAGAACCAGGCCATCCAGAACCCAGACCGCACGATTCGGTCCATCAAGCGGCACATGGGTGAGGAGGGGTACACCGTCGAAATCGGCGACGACGAGTACACGCCCGAACAGCTCTCGGCGATGATTCTCCAGAAGATCAAGCGCGACGCCGAGGAGTACCTCGGCGACGACGTCGAGAAGGCGGTCATCACGGTCCCCGCGTACTTCAACGACCGCCAGCGCCAGGCCACGAAGGACGCCGGCGAGATCGCCGGCTTCGAAGTCGAGCGCATCATCAACGAGCCGACTGCGGCGTCGATGGCGTACGGCCTCGACGACGACTCCGACCAGACCGTCCTCGTGTACGACCTCGGCGGCGGCACGTTCGACGTCTCCATCCTCGATTTAGGCGGCGGCGTCTACGAGGTCGTCGCCACGAACGGTGACAACTCGCTCGGCGGCGACGACTGGGACGAAGCCGTCATCGACCACCTCGCCACGGAGTTCAAGAACGACCACGGCATCGACCTCCGCGAGGACCGTCAGGCCCTCCAGCGGCTGAAGGACGCCGCGGAGGAGGCCAAAATCGAACTCTCCTCACGAAAGGAGACGACCATCAACCTCCCGTTCATCACGGCCACCGACTCGGGGCCGGTCCACCTCGAACAGAAGCTCACGCGGGCGAAGTTCGAGTCGCTCACCACGGACCTCATCGACCGCACGGTCGGCCCGACGAAGCAGGCGCTCGAAGACGCCGGCTACGACAAGGGTGACATCGACGAGGTCATCCTCGTCGGCGGGTCGACTCGAATGCCGCAGGTCCGCGACAAGGTCGAGGACCTCCTCGGCGTCGAACCCAAAAAGAGCGTCAACCCCGACGAGGCCGTCGCGCTCGGCGCGGCCATCCAGGGCGGCGTGCTCTCGGGCGACGTCGACGACATCGTTCTCCTCGACGTCACACCGCTGTCGCTCGGCATCGAGGTGAAGGGTGGGCTCTTCGAGCGGCTCATCGACAAGAACACCACCATCCCGACCGAGGAGTCGAAGATATTCACCACGGCCGCGGACAGCCAGACGCGCGTCCAGGTGCGGGTCTTCCAGGGCGAGCGCGAAATCGCCAACAAGAACGAACTGCTCGGGGAGTTCCAGCTGACGGGTATCCCGCCGGCTCCCGCGGGGACGCCGCAGATCGAGGTGTCGTTCAACATCGACGAGAACGGCATCGTCAACGTCTCCGCCGAGGACAAAGGCTCCGGTAACAAGGAGGACATCACCATCGAGGGCGGTGCTGGCCTCTCCGACGAACAGATCGACCAGATGCAGCAGGAGGCCGAGGAGCACGCCGAGGAGGACAAGGTCCGCCGCGAGTTCGTCGAGGCGCGCAACGAGGCCGAGAGCACCGTCCAGCGCGCCGAGACGCTCCTCGAAGAGAACGAGGACAGCGTCTCCGACGACCTCCGCGAGGACATCGAAGCGGAGGTCGAGAACCTCGAAGAGGTCTTAGCCGAGAACGAGGAGGCCGACGACCTCGAAGCGGCGACCGACGAGATCGAGGACGCCGTCGAGGACCTCGCCGAGGCGCTCCAGGAGATCGGCAAACAGATGTACGAACAGCAGGCTCAGCAGCAGGCCGCCGGTGGCGCGGGCATGGGCGGTGCCGGCGGTATGGGTGGTATGGGCGGCGCTGGCGGCGCTGGTCCCGAAGGCGACGACGACGAGTACGTCGACGCCGACTTCGAGGACGTGGACAAAGACGACGAATAGTCGTCTTTGTCTGCCCGCCAGGAACACACGAGTTCTAGACCGAAGGGCTACCGCCGCCGGTGTCGTAGTCAGCATATGGCCGCCCTGACGCCCGTCCTCTTCGCGCTCACCGTCGCGTTCCTCGCGGTCCACGAACTCGACGCGGTCCGGAACCACGAGTGGCGGTTCTTCTTCTCCCCGTTCGGCGTCGACGACGACACCGGGTACCGCGTCTTCACGGCGCTCCACGTCCCGCTCTTCGCCGTCGTCTTCACGTTCTACTCCGCGCCCGCATTCCAGACTGGCCTCGACCTCTTCGCGGTCGCACACGGCGGCGTCCACCTGGCGCTGCGCGACCACCCGCTGGTCGAGTTCTCGGGGTGGTTCTCCGGGCTGTGGATCTACGGGGCATCGGCGCTCGGTGGCCTCCACCTCCTCGCTGTGGTCGTCTCGTGAGGGCGACCGTGTCCCGACGGGTCGCTCGTTCGAAAGGCGCGTTTTTCAAGTAGTTCGGTCGTGAATGAGCGAGTAACGGATGAGCGAGGACTTCTACGACGTACTCGGGGTGTCGCGTGACGCCTCGGAAGACGAAATCAAGAAAGCCTACCGGAAGAAGGCCTCGGAGTACCACCCCGACGTGAGCGACGACCCCGACGCCGAGGAGAAGTTCAAGAAGGTCCAGAAGGCCAAGGAGGTCCTCACGGACGACGAGAAGCGCCAGATGTACGACCAGCTCGGCCACGACCGCTTCCAGCAGGCCCAGAAGCAGGGCGGGATGGGCGGCGGTGCTGGCGGCCGAGGCGGTGGCGACCCGTTCGGCGGCATGGGTGGCGGCGCCGGCGGCATGGGTGGCTTCGAGGACATCTTCAACCAGTTCTTCGGCGGCGGCGGTGGGCGACAGAACGGGCCCAGTCAGGGCAAGAACATCCGGACGAGCATCACGCTCGACCTCGAAGAGGCCTACGAGGGCGTCTCGAAGCAGTTCACCATCCAGCGCCCCGAGCGCTGTGACGAGTGTGACGGCGCGGGCCACCCCCCGGACGCCGACGTCAGTACCTGTCCGGAGTGTAACGGGCAGGGACAGACCACGCAGGTGAGCCAGACACCGTTCGGGCGCGTCCAGCAGACCCAGACCTGTCGACGCTGTGAGGGCGAGGGCGAACTCTACTCCGAGGAGTGTTCCGAGTGCGGTGGTGCCGGGAAGGTCCGGCGCGAGGCCGAACTCACCGTCGACATCCCCGCGGGCATCAGAGACGGGCAGACCCTCCGGATGAACGGCGAGGGTGCGCCCGGCGAACACGGCGGGCCGAACGGCGACCTGCTCATCGATGTCGCCGTCCGCGAACACCCGGAGTTCGAGCGCGACGGCGACGACCTCTTCCACCAGTACGCGCTCTCGTTCCCCCAGGCGGTCTTCGGGACGACGGTCGAGGTACCCACGCTCGACGGCACCGTCGAGATGGACGTCCCCGAGGGTACCCAGAGCGGCGAGACGTTCCGCCTGAAGCGCAAGGGGATGCCGAAGCTCCAACAGCGGGGTCGACGCGGCCGACAGCGCCACGGCGACCTCTACGTCCAGGTCCAGGTCGTCACGCCCGACAACCTCAACAAGGAACAGCGCAAGGCGCTCGAGAAGTTCGCCGAGGCCGGCGGCGACGAGGTCGACGTCAAGGAAGGCTTCTTCGAGCGCATCAAGAACTCCTTTTGACTGCGCCCGGGGCGTCGGCGTTGGTCGGCGACGTCTCGTTTGCCGTCCGATAACCGACTGGAGACGGACCCGCCCCGCACATACTTACCCACGGCCCGTCTGGTCTCTCGCGTATGTCCTACACCAAGGTCAACTACCGCGACGTCGACCCGGTCGCGGACGGACTGTACTTCCTCCGCGACGCCCTCGGCTGTGAGAACCTCGGATTCAGTGTGGTCGACTGTGAGCCGAACTGGACCGGTAAGGAACACGACCACGCCAACGGCGACCACGAGGAGGTGTACTACCTCGTCTCGGGCGAAGCGACGCTCTACGTCGACGGAGACGAGGTGGCGTTGGACCCCGGCGACGCGGTCCGCGTCGCGCCCGACGCGGCCCGACAGATCGAGAACGGCCCTCGCGAGAGTACGTTCGTGGTCGTCGGCGCCCCCTGAGGGACGAAAGCCTCAGGGACGGTGACATTATTGTCGTTCGGCTGTGAACACACCCCATGACCGGTGACTCCGACCACAGAATCCCCGTGACGGTCCTCAGTGGCGCACTCGGTGCCGGCAAGACGACGCTCGTCAACCGACTGCTGAGGAGCCCCGGTGACCGGACCATCGCCGTCGTCGTCAACGACGTCGGCGACGTGAACATCGATGCCGAACTCATCGAGGAAGAGAACGAGGACACCGGCGTCGTCGACCTCTCCAACGGGTGTATCTGCTGTGGACTCCAGGGCGACCTCCTGTCCGAGGTGACGCGCCTCGCCGACGAGCGCACGTTCGACTACCTGGTCGTCGAGGCGTCGGGGGTCTCAGAGCCCGTCCCCATCGCGCAGACCTTCACGCGCGGGACGGACGACGCCGACATCGACCCGACCGAACGGTTCCGCCTCGACACGATGGTCTCCGTCGTCGACACGTACGGATTCTGGAAGGAGTTCGACGCCGCGACCCACCGTGAGGACTCCGCCGGTGGAGGGCGGTCGCTCTCGGAGGTGTTCGTCGACCAGGTCGAGTTCTGCGACGTCCTCCTCTTGAACAAGTGTGACACCGTCCCTGAGGACGCGCTCGAGGAGGTCGAGGCCGTCGTGCGCGAACTGCAGCCCCGAGCGGTGCTGTATCGGACGGAGTACTCGGACGTGCCGACCGACGCCGTCCTCGACACCGGACTGTTCGACTTCGAGGAGGCCCAGCGCGCGACCGGGTGGAAGCGACACCTCGCGGGCGAGGATACCCACGACGGGGAGCACGACCACCACCACGCTGGTGCCGTACACGCCGTGTCGACGTTCACCTACGAGACCGACGAGCCGTTCCACCCCGAGCGCCTCGACGCGTGGCTCGACGACTGGCGCGGGGACGTCGTACGGGCGAAGGGCTTTTTCAAACTCGCGGGGCGGCCGGAGACGGTGATGGGGTTGAGTCAGGCCGGCCCGTCGGTGCAGGCGGGCCCGCTCGGCACGTGGGACGAGGACGACGATCGACGGACCCGACTGGTGTTCATCGGGACGGACATGGACGAAGCCGACATCAGACGGGAACTCGACGGCTGTCTCGTTCGAGAATCGGAGTCGCTCGAGAGCGTTACCGACCCGTTCCCGGCGTGACCTGCTCGCGCAGGTCGTCCCACTCCTCGTAAAAGCCGTAGTTGGTCTCGCGCGCCCGCTGAGCGGCGATGGCCTCCTGGTAGGTGTCGTCGTAGTCGAGCAGCGCCGTCCAGCCGTCCTCGCGGAACGTGCAGTACATGCACATACGACGTTGTTGGCGCGGGCCACACAAGACCGTTACCGCCGACTTCGAATTCTCACAGATGAGAGCCGACCCGGAACGTAGATACGTGGCAGTGGATGACAAGTGGTATGTGTTCTAGACTCCCACGGCGACGAACCGCGGTCACCGGACAGTGTGACCACTGCGAGTGGACGGCCATCACGGACTCGTACGCAAAGATGGTGAAGTACTACCAGGACCACCTCCGAGCCGACCATCCAGCGGTCTGGCTCCGCACCTGAGCGACCCGGCCCCCTCGACAGGGACACACACCCGCGACCGATACGGCGTAGTACGACGTTCGAGCGCGCGCCGCAAGCCGACGAGCGCTCCCGGAACTCCGCGAGCGTAGCCACGACGCGTTCACGACTACCGGCCACAGGTGTGGCTCGGTGGGGTGAGGCGGCTCGAAAAAGAACGTGTGCTGGTGGAGCGACGTCGCCTACGGCTCGAGCAGGACCTTCGTGACGCCCTCTTCGCGCTTGTCGAAGGCGTCGTACATCTCGGGGGCCTCGTCGAGGCCGACGCGGTGGGAGACCACCCACGAGGGGTCCGCGCGGCCTTCGATGATGAGGTCGCGGAGTTCGCGGTTGTACTCCTTGACGTTACACTGGCCCGTTCCGAGCTTCTGTCCCTTCTCGAACAGCTTCCCGAAGTCGATGCCGAGTCGACCCTGCGCAGCCATCTCGTCGGGGGCACCGGGGTCGGAGGGGACGTACAGCCCGGGGATGCCGAGTTCGCCCGTGGGGCGGACGACCTGGACAAGCTGGTTCAGCACGACGGCCGGGTTCTCGCGGGCCGGGTCGTACGCGTCCGAACCGGGGTCGGTCTCAGGGTCGATGGCCTGGTAGCCGACGGCGTCGACGCCCTTGTCGACCTCGCCCCCGTGGTCGTCGATGATCTGCTCGACCGGGTCGCCCTCCTCGAAGTTGATTGCGGTGGCGTCACAGTGTTCCTCTGCGAGTTCGAGCCGGCTCGGGACGCGGTCGACGGAGTAAATCTTCGACGCGCCCTTGATCTTCGCGCTGTAGGCGGCCATCAGCCCGACCGGACCCGCACCGAAGATGGCGACGCTCTCGCCGGGCTGGAGGTTCGCCAACTCTGTTCCGTGCCACCCTGTCGGGAAGATGTCGGCGAGGAGTGCGAACGCGTCCTCGTGTTCGTCGCCGTCGGGGAGTTTGAGCGCGTTGAAGTCCGCATACGGGATGCGGAGTTTCTCGGCCTGTCCCCCCTTGTACGGCCCCATGGCGACGTAGCCGTAGGCACCGCCGGCGAAGCCCGGGTTGACGTTCGTACAGAAGCCGGTGTAGCCGTTCTCACAGTTCTGGCAGAACCCACACGCGACGTTGAACGGAGCGACGACGCGGTCGCCCTCCTCCAGCGTGGAGACGCCGTCGCCGACCTCGGTGACGATTCCCATGTTCTCGTGTCCGAAGACGATTCCTTCCTCTGCCGCGGTTCGGCCCTCGTACATGTGGAGGTCCGACCCACAGATGCACGACGTCGTGATGTCGATTAGGACGTCGTTCGGATGCTGAAGCTCCGGCTCTTCTACTTCCTCGACGGCTACCTCTTTCGGTCCCTTGTATACGACTGCTCTCATGGACATACTTCTGACACCTCAGGTTAGTGTGGCCCCAACAATTATTATGTTTATCGGCCGTCAATTGTCACTACTGGCGTAGTTGTCGGCCGAGACCGATTCCATCGGCCCCACACTGGCCCCGCGTCTCGAACCATTCGACCTTTGACGGCGAACCCGTTAGAGGACCCATGCACGTCCTCGGAGACCTCGTCGTCCGCGAGCGGCGAAGCGGCCGGCCCGCGTTCCACGTGGCCGAGACGGACCGCTCGATCTCGTATCGCGACCTCTGTACGACCGCGTACAAGGCGGGGAACGTCCTCCGGTATCTCGGGGTCCGCGAGCGCGCGACCGTCGCCGTGGTCGGCACCGTCGGCCCGCACCCACTCTGGGCGTTCTACGGGGCCGGTCAACTCGGTGCAGTGACTCGGTTCGCCGGCCACGAGGACGCCGTCGACGCCGCCCCTCGTGTCCTCTTGCTCCCCGTCACCGACGAGGAGCGTGTCGCACCCGGCCCGCGCACGAAACTCGCGACCTACGGGGGTGCGCCCACGCAGGTGACCACGCTCCACTGGGAGAAGGAACTGTGGAGCGAGAACCCCGCGGTCCACCCGACGGACGTCGACCCGACGGACCCGCTCCTCACGACGGGCTCTCGAACGTACACGCACGAGGACGTTCTCGACGCGGCCCGCGCCGTCGTCGACGCGTTCGACCTCGACGAGACGCGTCGCGTCGCCGTCCGCGGCCCGCTCTCACAGCCCCACGTGGTCACGGCCGGCCTCGTCGCCCCGATTCTCGCCGGCGGGACCGTCGTCGCGCCAACCGAGGAGTCGTCGTCGGACGTCGCCGTCGTCGGGCACGGCGTGGACGCCGTCCCCGAACCACGGGTGTGTCGCGCCGACGACGTTCCGCTGTAACCGGCTTTCGAGCGCCCTCCGTCAGGATGCGTTTTTGAGTTCGTCGAGCGCGGCGGGGTTCTCGATACTCGACATATCGCCGAGTTCTTCGCCCTGGTAAATCGAGGAGATGGCGCGGCGGATGACCTTCCCCGACTGGGTTTTGGGG